>JAIEDW010000085.1 GCA_029067805.1 Lachnospiraceae bacterium | reverse complement strand
GAGAAGAAAAATTACGGAAAAGTCAGTATGGGAGTCGTGCGGACAACCTATCTGATTGATGAGGAAGGTATGATTGTGAAAGCGTTCGGCAAAGTAAAGGCGGCTGAAAATCCGGCACAAATGCTTGGTGAACTGTAAAAAAATTATAACATGACATACCGTTGTCATCATTCTGCGGTAAACTGGATATAAAAGCAGTGAAATGCGTATCAGATCAACGGAGGAAAACATTTATGGAACTTGTTCGTGTAACGATGGAAAACATAGAGAAAGAACACATTTGCTGTGCAATATCGAATGAGAAAGATCCGCAGGTTAGCAGCAAGAAAGCATGGCTTAGGGATCGGTTGGACGAGGGACTTGTATTTCTCAAGGGCAATGTGCGCGGGAAATGCTTTATCGAGTATCTTCCTGCCGAGTACGCGTGGGCGCCGATAGAGGCTGAAGGGTATATGTATATTGACTGTTTTTGGGTTTCAGGGCAGTTTAAAGGACATGGAAATGCCAATTTACTTCTTGAGGAATGCATTCGGGATAGCAAAGAAAAAGGTAGGAAAGGTCTGTGCGTTCTGTCTTCTGCAAAAAAGATGTCTTTTTTATCCGATCCAAGCTATCTGAAGTATAAAGGATTTCAAGTAGCTGACACTGCAGAACCTTTCTTTGAATTGCTTTATTTGCCGTTTGATGCGAATGCGTCAAGACCAAACTTTAAGCCACAGGTAAAAAGTCCTCATATTGACGAAACGGGATTTGTTCTTTATTGGACAAATCAATGTCCGTTTAACGCAAAGTATGCGCCGCTAATTGAAGAAGCAGCGAAAGCGCAAAATATTCCCTTTCAAAGCATTCACATTGACAGTAAGGAAAAAGCGCAGAGCGCGCCTGCCGCGGCGACATCGTATGCCTTATTTTATAACGGTAGTTATGTAACGAACGAGATTTTGTCTGTTGCGAAGTTTGAAAAGCTTGTGAAAAAGTTGACAGAGGTATCATAAAATGAAACTTGACAGAATGATCGGTATCTTATCAATTCTTTTGCAGAGAGAGAAAGTGACAGCGCCTTATTTGGCGGAGAAATTTGAAGTGTCGCGCCGTACCATAAACAGGGATATTGAGGCATTATGCATGGCGGGAATTCCGATTGTGACAGAGCAGGGAAAAAACGGCGGCATTTCTATTATGTCAGACTATAAAATTGATAAAACGCTGCTCAGTATGTCAGATATGCAGGCAATCTTGGCGGGACTGCGGAGCCTTGACAGTGTCAGCGGAACGAACCGCTACGCGCAGTTGATGGAAAAGCTTTCAGTAGGTGCTTCCAATCTGCTTTCCGGAGATTCCCATATTTTAATTGACCTTTCCGCGTGGCACAAGGAATCGCTTGCTCCAAAAATCGAACTGCTGCACAGCGCAATTCTCTCTACAAAAACAGTTCGTTTTTCTTATTTTGCTCCAAAGGGAGAATCGATTCGCGTCATAGAACCATATCATTTAATTTTTCAGTGGTCGAGTTGGTATGTGTGGGGGTGGTGTACCAAGCGTCAGGATTTTCGTCTGTTTAAACTCAACCGCATGACTAATCTGCAAATGAAAGAGTCGTTTGAAAAGCGAGCGGTTCCATTGCCGGATTTATCAGAGAAAAAAATATTTCCCGATACGTATCAAGTGAAAGCAAGAATTCAGCCACAGTTTGGATGGCGGCTGATCGAAGAATACGGACCGGAAAGTTTTACACGGCAGTCAGATGGGAGCTTGTTGTTTTCGGCTTGGTTTACTGATAAAGTCAGTATTGTATGCTGGATTGCCTCTTTTGGAGATGGTGCGGAGCTTCTGGAACCGGCAGAATTTCGACAGGCTGTTTTGGCGTTTGCGGAAGGGATTCGAGGAAAGTACCTTTAATGAGGAAAAAAATTAAAATAAAAATTGAAAAATAACATATCCTATGATAAACTTATGGCATATTTAGAATTGAATTCCAAATATGCCATTTTGATAACATGGCATCCAAAAGAAAGAATGTCAGCAGATAGGAGATGAATATATATTATGGATTATATACCTAGAGCTCTTGAGGAAAGATTGCATAAATATGAAAAGACATATAAGGCAATTTTAGTGACCGGCGCACGTCAGGTAGGGAAATCTACGCTATTAAAAAAATTATTTCCTGAGAGAAAATATGTGACTTTAGATGACCCCTTTATGGAGCAGCAGGCGAGAGAGGCAGGTGATATGTTTTTGACTTTAAATCCTCCGCCTGTAACCATTGATGAGGTACAAAGGGCAAAAGAATTGTTTCGTTATATTAAAATGAAATGTGATGAAAGTGAGGAGAAGGGACTATTTAGTTTGTCCGGTTCGCAGCCGTTTCACTTGATGCAAAATGTTTCGGAATCTCTATCAGGCAGAATCGGAATCGTTGAACTTTCCACCTTGTCCATGCGTGAGCTTATGGGAGATCTCTTTTCGCAACATTTTCTCCCGACGCTGGAATATGTGACAGAGCGAAGAAAATCTTTAAAGAAAACAGAAAATATTTGGGAACTGATTCATAGGGGAGGATATCCCGAGCTTCATGATACAGATAAGGAATGGAATGCATTTTATGCGGATTATGTGAAGACTTACATGGAGAGAGATGTACGAGAATTAGCTGCTGTTCAAGATTTAAATGCCTTTAGGCAGTTGATGATTGCGGTTGCTGCAAGAACAGGGGAAATACTGAATTATTCCAGCATTGCGTCAGAGATTGGGAAAGATGTGGGAACAGTGAAAAACTGGATCTCCATTTTGGAGGCGTCAGGGATTATCTATTTATTGGAACCATATACCTCCAATATTTTAAAACGTGCAATCAAATCTCCAAAGCTGTATTTTCGGGATACCGGTCTTGTATGTTACCTTACAAGATGGCTGTCAGCAGAAAACTTAGCTTATGGAGCAATGAGTGGTCCCATCTTCGAAACATTTGTTGTGTCTGAAATTTTAAAATCGTATTCCAATGAAGGATTGGATTATCGGTTTTTTGTGTCATATTATCGCGGACGTGACAAGAAAAAGGTGGAAGAAAACGGAGAAACAAGAGAACAAGAGATGGAAATTGACTTGATTATTGAAGAAAACGGCATTCTTTATCCAATTGAGATTAAGAAAAATAC
>JAIEDW010000084.1 GCA_029067805.1 Lachnospiraceae bacterium | reverse complement strand
CCGTACCGACTACATCCTCTTCTTTAATCGTAATTTTCTCTGTCTGCTCTGTCGGATTGAGTTTTTCCTTGATTGCTGCAATCAGTTCTTCAAGAGAGTTTGCCTCAATCTTCTCGGTTTCAAGTTTTTCCTGTCTTTTCTTCTCCTGCTCTTTTTTCTCGGCACGCTTCTCCTCGATACGCTCCTGCTGCTTGTCGCTTGCGGAAGCCTTCTTGTCGTTCTTGCTTTTCTCTGTCATATCCTTGATCAACTGCACAGCATATTTTGTCTTTCCGTCTGCGTCAATCGTGATTGAAAAGCTCTTAATCTTGTCCGCATCCGCGCCAAGCTCACTCTTCATGGTTTCCATAGACTTACCAGCATTATCAAGAACCGATTCATACTGTGCTCTCACAGAATCGTCCGCTGCCATCTTCTCCAACAATTCGGGATTGAGCAGCACGCTGTACTCCTTGTCAGTCAGACTTGCATAGTAATCCTGCTCCTCGTCGGTAGACCACTCTGCCACTGCAATTTCCATGTTACCATATTTCTTTCTGAGCTCCTTCAAAAGATTCTGTGCTTTGTCACTGAGCTTAATTCCTTCCTGAACCTTGTTTGAATCAAGCGCTTTATACTTGTTGTTCTCAACGCTCTTCGGTTTCTCATAACCCGCTTTTTTTGTCTGTGTGCCATGCTCATAAGTATCCTGGTCAACACTGGTCTGATTTGTTGATTTCTTATCATCAGCCTTGTTTGCCACCGCGTTAACAGCGGTTTTTACCGGGTCACTGGTGGTTGACCTGTTTGAAAAAAGTCCTGTATTACTGAGTACTGTGTTATAATTGATTCCGTTCATTTTTACCAACCTTTCCAAGAGCTTCCGTGCTCTTTAAGCATACCATCTGTTACTTGTTTTATCGGACTTTTTATTACTCTTGTTTATACTTTTTTACCCTTTCTTTCCAATTAACACGTTTTTATTTTTTTGTGCTAAACAAGTGCCGCACTCCGGAGCCGAAGAAGAACTTTCTTCTCAAGACGGCTCACCTGAACCTGGCTCATTCCAAGACGCTCAGCAGTCTGCACCTGTGTCTTGTTTTCATAGAATCGCAGACGGATAAGCTCCCGCTCCCGCTCATCGAGAACCTTTAAAAGCCCCTCTATAAACAGCCTGTTCATAAGCCGGTCGTGCTCCGAAGTTCCGCCGATCGTATCCAAAAGCAACAGTTCGTTACCATCCGATTCATACATCGTCTTGTAAAGAGATTCTACCTCCCTCCCCGCTTCAAGCGCCATCACTATATTCTCCACACTTAGTGTCGTAATTTCAGAAAGTTGTGAAAGCGTAGGTTCGTTTCCATTTTCTTCGATGAACTTCTGTCTTGCACGTTTTACATGAACCGCATTTTCTTTGATGCCGCGGCTGACCCGAATCATACCATCATCTCTCAAAAATCTGCGAATTTCTCCCATAATTAAGGGCACCGCGTAAGTGGAAAAGCATACGCCAA
The DNA here is from genome assembly GCA_029067805.1 of Lachnospiraceae bacterium. Classification (GTDB taxonomy): domain Bacteria; phylum Bacillota; class Clostridia; order Lachnospirales; family Lachnospiraceae; genus COE1. Next base: position 15,072 of record JAIEDW010000084.1, on the reverse strand, counting down.
ACTCCGTGTCAAATTTTTCGATTGCCTTTAGTAATCCGATAGAACCGATCTGAAACAAATCCTCCACATCGCAGCCCGCCCGCGATATAAACCTCTTTAACACATGATGGATTAGTCCTACATTGTTGTTAAAAAGCAGCTCCTTCGCCGCACCTTCTCCCCCTTGTGCCCTCAAAAAAAGCTCCTTATCGTCCATACGCTACTGCCTCGCATCATATGCCTTGAACTGTTTTTCCATATGTACCATGGTCCCCATGTTTGGCGAGCTTGTCACGGTTACCCGATCCATAAATGCCTCCATAAACGAAAATCCCATACCCGACCGTTCGTTCTCCGATCCTGTTGTGAACATAGGCTGCATCGCTTTCTCCACATCCTCAATTCCGACACCCGTGTCACAGATTTCGATGGTTAAAAGATGCCCGATACTGTCATCCTTTTTGAGCACGGCGCTCATGACCACCGTTCCACCTTTCTCTTCATATCCATGAATGATTGCATTCGTTACTGCCTCCGACACTGCTGTCTTTACGTCCTCAAGTTCATCCACGGTAATATCAAGAGCAGATATAAAGGTGGCAATCACCACTCTCGCAAGTCCCTCATTCTCCGATACCGCTTCAAATTCAAGCTTTATTTCATTTATCACGTTTCCTTCCATAGTCAATCCATCCCTCACTTTTTATACTTTTTATTCTAATTCCGTGCTTTATACCACCTGTACGATTGCCGTCATTCCCGATGTCGTAAGCAGCCTTGTAATACGCTCATTTGCATTTACCGCATACACCTTTCCACCAAAACAGGATATTTTCCGATATCTGCCGATGATGATTCCCAGACCGGAGCTGTCCATAAAGGTCGTATCCTCAAAATCAAACACGATATTTTTCACCTTATCGTCAAGGATCAGCTGATCCGCGCACTCCCTGATCCCCGATGCTTTGTGATGGTCAACCTCTGCCGGCATTTTGATACACAGATAGTTATCAATGATTGCATACTCCTGCGTTTTTGTTCCCATAATAAATCCTCCTGTTTTATTTATTCCAATCGAGTAGAGAAGACTTTCTCTGCGTCGGTATATGCATCAAAAAAGGACAAGCCTTTTTGCTTGTCCTCTTTTGTATCTCTTAATTTCCTTTTATCTCTTTAATATAAGTATCCGACTTTCTTGCTTTCTCCGTGTTGGGAAACTGCTCGATTACCTGTTCGTAAATTTCCACTGCCTTTTCCGTGTCGCCTCTCTTGTTATAGGCATTTCCAAGATTATAAAGCGCCTCCCCGTTCCTCGGGTTATAGTCATACGCCCGCGACAGATTTGTGACAGCCGTATCATAATCCTCCGTTCGAAATGCATCGTATCCAACGTTGTAACACTCTTTCGCCACCGCATCACCGATACCTGCCTTGATTGCCGCATAGAGGTTGCGAAAGCTTTCCGTCGCTTCATTCTCGATATAGTCTTCATCAATCAATTCAAGCGCATCCGCTATCGCAAGCTCGTCCGCCGTGTCATTTATATACATCAGCGCAGCCTCGATCAGATCGGTATTCGCCCCGATTGCCGCATTGGCCTCCTGTGCTGCACTAAGGCTGTTTGACAAACTTGCCGTTTCCTCCTTAAGGGCGTCAATTTGTGTCGTCAATTCATTTACCTGTACGGTCTTGGCGTCAAGCAACTCACTCACTTCACGATACTTGTCATTCGATTCGCTATTAATCTTTTCTATACGCGAGGGCAGCACCAAAAACCATGCAATTGCCAGTCCCAGTACAACGCCAATCACAATATTGAGAATCGTCTGCAATCCCACAGCCTCTTTTTTACCGACAGGCTGTATCACGGTCTCATTACCGCTCTTATAGACGATTGCCTCTTTTCTCCTTTTTACAGGCTCTTCCTCTGTAGGCATCATCTCGTCCACTTCTTTGAGATAGCGCTGCGTCATTGTATTATTGGCATCGATTCGAAGCGCCCGCTCCAGTTCTTTTTTTGCCCGCTCCCATTCCTCACAATTGATATACAAAAGCGCCAGAAGCTGCCTTGCCTGTACAAATTTGGTGTTCATTGAGATTACTTTTTTTAACTGGATAATTGCCAGATCCTGACTGTCCTGTTGGCAATAAATAAGCGCCATATTATATTTTTTGATGGTCTGCTTATAAATGTCAAGTTTTCCCGGATTATTTTGCAGCATCTCAATGTAATCGTCCGCAATATTCTTTTCACTGCGGATATTTTTGCTGATTACCCACTCGCTGAGCGCTGCCACAACCTCACCGCGCTCAAAATAAACAAGCCCCAAAAGGTTTCGCGCCTCTATATGATTTTTATTCATTTTGAGGCACTGTCTGAGACTTGTCACAGCGCCGGAAAGATCGCGCACCTGTGCCTTTTCAAGACCATCATTATAAAAGCGGTTTGCCACGTACATGATCTTTTTATATAATCCCACGTCCACCCCGCATCCAGTGCAAAAATCCTTTTCCGAAAGGGCGCAGCCACAATTATAACAAAACATATTATCCTTCACCTAATCCTTCTTCATTCGCATCCTTCACCAATCTGACAAGTACATCCGCAAGGTCCGTCACGTCCTGATTGTAAATCGCATCCTCCACATCCTCCATCTCAAGGCTTGGGTGAAACTTCTTCAATTCTTCCTCAAAATCTATCATTCTAAACCTCCACTTGTATCCAAATAACCTTTCACTGCACCCGCAAGATACAGCGATCCCACAATATAAATCTCGCAATCCGCGCGCTTTCTTTGCTCCATGCAATACGAAACAGCATCCTCTATCGCTTCAAACAAGCATACGTTCTTATTCGTGTGTGCGCGAAATCTCTCCGCAAGCTTATCAAGCTGTGCTCCGCGCTCATTCGGAATATGCGTCAGCACAAACTCTCTCACCATCGTAAGACGGCAGAGCTTTTCTATCATTTGATCATACTGTTTATCACTGACTGCCGAAAAAATCAGCATACAACTGTCCAAATCCACAGCATTTTGCAGGGACTGCACAAATGCCTCTATTCCGTCCTCATTGTGCGCACCGTCTATATATACGCCTGGAATCACTTCCTCCATACGTCCTGCCCACTGCATTTTCTCAATGCCAATCTTTACCGCAAGATTGCCAAACCCGCACTCTCGCATCAGCACCTCACATGCTCTGATTGCAAGAGCGGCATTCTCTACTTGATAAAGTGCGGCAGTATGAAGAATGAATCTATCATAATCATAATACCGACTGATGACAGAAAAATCAATGTATTTTTTCTTAATTTCATTTATTTTATATGCATTTTTCGACACAACATGATATTTTGCACCGCATTCCAATGCTTTTCTCCGAAAAATATCATAAACTTCCCTTTTTCTCTCCAAAAATATGACAGGTGCACCAGGTTTTATAATGCCTGCCTTTTCAGATGCAATCTCTTCAATTGTATCTCCAAGATATGTCATATGGTCAAGTCCGATTTCTGTAAGAATACAGAGTGTGGGATTTTGTATCACATTTGTGGTATCAAGTCGCCCTCCAAGCCCTGTTTCGAGCACAGTAACCTCCACTCTCGCCTTTGCAAACACATACATGCCCATAAAAAAAAGGCGCTCAAAATATGTCGGTCTGTAATCCCCCTTGACAGCCTTATATTCCTTCAATTTATACACAAGCCAATTAAACGCTTCCACAAACAGTTCCTCAGATATCATTTCAGCATCAATCCGAAAACGCTCCCTCGTGGTGATCAGATGCGGTGAAGTAAACATTCCCACATGATGCCCACTCTCCCAAAAAATTTGTTGCAAAAAAGCGCACACCGACCCCTTTCCGTTTGTTCCCGCCACATGGATAATGTACCCAAGCTGTTCCTCCTTAATTTCGTTTTGTACAAACGCATAAAACCCTTTTGTCGCCTCAAGCGGATTTTTGCTTGTAAATTTAGGGACCTCCGACAACAGCCGTTCTGCCTCTTCATAGCTTTTTACGGTTTGTTCGATCATACTTTCTCCCCGAAAAACGGTTCGCAGTGCAACAGCACTGCGAACACATCTCTAAATTACAATTACCGTACCCACAATGACACCATTCTGGCTGGAATACTCCATAAAGCTCGTATCTCTCTGAATCGGGAGCAAGCTGTCATCAATTCCGATAACAGTTCCTTTATAAACGCTGCCGCTGATTCTGATTTTTGCCTCTCTCGCCTCTGTCACCAGTTGCTCAAGCCGTTCGGCTTCTTTCTTCATTTCCATGCATTTCTTATAAACTTCGTCTTTTCTGTCCTTTAAGGACTCCAAATGCTGTTGAAGCTGTTCACTGAGCTCTCCTGTCTGCTGCCTTACACGCAGAATCTTTGCCATACCCAGTACAATTTCGTCAAGCTCCTCGTTGAGCTTTCCATACTGCTGACTGACCTCCATACGCCGATCCAGCAACTCAGGTAGCACGCCGATATGGATACCAGTCTTAATCTCCGAAGAATTTCCCGCATTCTGACAGGTAACACCCATCATTGCATGTACGTTTCCGCCTGCAATAAGACCTTTCTTTCCAGTCAGCGTAACTGTTCCTTTTGACTCAACCTGTGAGTTCAAAATAACATTGGACTGCACACTTCCCGCCGCATCTACTTTCGTATATTCCAAAAACTCGGTAAATACATTTCCACCCGCGGTAATTGTGCCCTTTCCGCTACCCTGCATACCACGCTTCAAGCACACGTCACCGCCCGCTGAAATCGTCGCCGATTCCACAACGCCGTCAACCGTAAGGCTTTTTCCCGCACGTATTGTCACGCCTGCCTCCACATTTCCGTGAATTATGACATCACCGTTAAACTCAACCAGTGCATTATTGGAATAGTTACAGCCGCCCTGTACCTCATACACTTCAACAATCGATAGTTTGTTCCCGCCATCGTATTCAATCTTTCCCGACATTGTGGCGTAATATTCATGCGGGTTTTTCTCGTTACTGACCCCTCTTCCCGAAAGCGGACGCAATTCTTTATAAATTGTCACCTTTTCAAACGCACCCGTAACATCCCGTCCCGAAGTCCCCTGTACAGCAGGATGATACACGGCAAGCTTGCTTCCCTCCGTCACATTCTGCACCAAAGACATACTTCTGTAATCAACAGTTCCGTCACTGTTAATTTTCGGCTTAGGCTTTTCCGTATTAAAGAAAAACTCAAAATATCCCTCACGTCCAGGATCGCCCTTCACACTGGACGCAACCTTTACTTCACGCTCATAAATCTGTTTATGACACATCGCCGCTACATGCGATTCATTGATTCCTGCAACGACATTATTCAGCTGCAAATATCTGATAATCTCGCTTTTTTCATACATTTCGCCGTCATCGGGCGCACACAAATAAAGCCATGCCTCGGATTTATCTTCCGTTATTCTTACATAAGATTTGACATTAACCATTCAACCACCTCCGAAAGGGGTATCGTTACCCTCTCTTCTATTGTAACATCATTTACCTTAATTGTGCAAGTCGTTCTGAAACTTGTTGTCGCATTTGTGTATATTTTGCTAATTTTTCCCGTTCTTCGGCAACCTTACTCTCAGGTGCCTTCGACATAAACCGCTCATTGCTCAGCATTCCGTTGACACGGGCAAGCTCGCCGTCCAAACGCTTTTCTTCCTTTTCCAGACGCTCAATCTCTTGTTTTATGTCAACCAATTCCGCAAACGGAATATAAATGTTCGCATTGGCGATCACCACAGAAACCGCATCGTCTGCGATTCCGGATTTATCGGTCTGTATCGTGACATCGGACGCATAAGCAAGCGAAGCAAAAAATAATTTTCCATCCTCAAACGTCGTCCTGATATCCTCATTTTCGGAAACCACATACACATGTGCTTTCTTGGACGGAGCCACGTTCATCTCGGTTCTCACATTTCGGACGCCGCGCACCGCCTCTTTTATAATCTCAATGTCCCGCTCGTCCTTTGCAAAACTTCTCTCCTCTTGGAACGCGGGCCACTTTGAAATCATAATGGACTCTTCTTCGAACTGTAACGTACAGAAGATTTCCTCCGTAATAAACGGCATGTACGGGTGAAGGAGCTTCAGCGCATCAATCAATACCGTCTTTAACGTCCAGAGCGCAGCATTCTGCGATTTGCTGTCATCCGAATTATACAGTCTTGGCTTTACCATCTCAATATACCAGTCGCAGAACTCGTCCCAGATAAAATCATATATTTTCTGTACCGCAATACCAAGCTCAAAGCTTTCCATATTGTCTGTTACTTCTTTGACAAGACTGTTGAGCTTCGAAATAATCCAACGGTCAACAGGCTCCAACGCCTCTTTTGCGTCCGTTACCTCCTTGTCCTCCATATTCATCATGATAAAACGTGACGCATTCCATATCTTATTGGCAAAGTTTCTGTTTGCCTCCACGCGCTCATAGTAAAAACGCATGTCATTTCCAGGTGCATTTCCCGTAATCAGCGTCATTCGAAGCGCATCGGCGCCGTATTTTTCAATCACCTCAAGCGGATCAATGCCGTTTCCAAGCGACTTCGACATCTTTCTTCCCAGCGAATCGCGCACAAGCCCGTGGAAAAGTACCGTCTTAAAAGGCTTTTCTTTCATATGTTCATAGCCCGAGAAAATCATGCGGATAACCCAGAAGAAAATGATATCGTATCCTGTCACAAGCACGTCTGTCGGGTAAAAATATTCCAAATCATCTGTCTTTTCGGGCCAGCCCAGTGTCGAAAAGGGCCAAAGCGCAGACGAAAACCATGTATCGAGCGTATCCGGGTCCTGTGTTAAATGCGTACAGCCGCACTTCGGACACTTGTCCGGCATACTTCCCGCAACGACAATCTCACCGCAGCCATCACAATAATACGCAGGGATTCGATGTCCCCACCAAAGCTGCCTTGAGATACACCAATCTCTGATATTGTCCGTCCAGTTATAATAGGTCTTATCCATTCTTTCGGGGATAAGTTTAATCTCACCGTTCTTTACGGCGTTTACAGCCGGCTTGATCAACTCGTCCATCTTAACAAACCACTGCTGCTTTACAAGCGGCTCAATCGTTGTCTTACAACGGTCATGTGTGCCTACATTGTGACTGTGATCCTCGATCTTTACGAGAAGTCCCATCTTGTCAAGCTCCGCAACAATCGCCGCTCTTGCCTCATAGCGATCCATTCCTACAAACTTTCCGCCATTTTCATTGATTGTCGCGTCATCATTCATAATATTGATAATCGGAAGGTTGTGCCGCTTTCCAACCTCAAAGTCGTTCGGGTCGTGCGCCGGCGTAATCTTAACGACACCGGTACCAAACTCCATATCGACATATGTGTCCTCCACGACGGGAATCTCACGGTTCATCAGCGGAAGCATCAGCTTTTTGCCTTTCAAATGCGCATACCGCGCATCATTGGGATGGATTGCCACAGCCGTATCTCCAAGCATCGTTTCTGGTCTTGTTGTCGCAAAGGTCAGATACTCTCCCGACTCCGTGGAATCATCATTTAAAATAGGATATTTTATATGCCAGAAATGTCCTGCCTGCTCCTCATACTCCACCTCCGCATCGGAAATGGAAGTATTACACACAGGACACCAGTTGATCATTCTTGCGCCTTTATAGATGTAGCCTTTCTCGTGCATCTTACAGAATACCTCTGTAACAGCCTTATTGCAGCCCTCATCCATTGTAAAGCGTTCTCTGTCCCAATCACAGGAAGAACCGAGTTTTTTGAGCTGACTGATGATCCTCCCGCCGTACTCCTTTTTCCAATCCCACGCGCGCTCCAAAAATTTCTCTCTGCCAAGATCGTTCTTGTCGATCCCTTCTTCTTTCAGTTTTTCAATAATCTTTACCTCTGTTGCAATACTTGCATGGTCAGTACCCGGCTGCCAAAGCGCATTATAACCTTGCATTCTCTTAAATCGGATCAAAATATCCTGCATTGTATTATCAAGGGCATGTCCCATATGGAGCTGTCCTGTAATATTTGGAGGCGGAATGACAATCGTAAAAGGCTTTTTGCTTTTGTCTACCTCTGCATGAAAATGCTTTTTATCGAGCCATTTCTGATAAATTCTGTCTTCAAGCCCATGTGGATCATAGGTCTTTGCCAATTCCTTACTCATATTTATAATTATGCTCCTTTCAAACTTATCTGCCTGTTCTATAACGATAAAATCTATCTCCCTAACTTATAATACTATATAATCTTTTGGAAAACGTCAAGAAAAATTACAAATATATTATAAGCCTCTCCCTTATTTCTATAATCGTTCTTAAAATGAATATATCAGAAATCAACAAAAAACGGAACAGAAATTTGGAATCCTGTTCCGTAATATTTTAGTAACTTTATAAGTTTATCCTGACACCCTTTTGGAAATCAACGGTCACAGAGCAGAAACATTATGCCAAATACCCCACAAGCTTCTGATAAAATTCCATCTCCTTATCCTTAAAAGCCTGTAGCGTTACGTTGTATTTCGGCTGCTTGGCATCTTCGAGATGAGACAATGCTCTCTTGGCAAATTCCAGCACACTTTCAACGGTATCTCCACAGAGCCCAGTGCTCGCACCGCTTATCACTGCAGACAGATACTGCTTTAGATACTCGGACGGATACTGCAGCACACCCTGCTCATCAATCCCTAATCCATCTGTTCCGGCTTCCTCTGCTGCTTTTTCCCATGCCTGTCTCACAGGCTCAGGCAGCTGCTTCCAAAATTCTGATCGAATTGTTTTATAATCCATCGCCGCCTTCAACTCATCTGCACTTTTGTCGCTATTGAGATAGCTTTCCATAAAGGACCGGTCACTCATGTAAAAAGCAAATTTAGAACCCAGACTGAGCGCCTTCTCAAGCATCTCCTGCGAAACCTCCTCCATACTCCAGCATGCACTTTCGTTCAGATGATTCACATATGTAATCTCTCCTTTGCGGCGGTCAAACAGCATCTGCGCATAACCGGCGTCCAAATCCATCATATAGATCACATTGTCCTCCGGAACCAATGTATTTTCACCTATGCGATGCATTTCGACTTCCTTTGGCATCCCATACAATTCAAGCAGGTATATCAGCTTATTTCCGTCTGCCACCTGTCCGTAAAGCTTTGACTCCATACACGTCCTTTTTTCTTCCTCAACCATCATGAGCCAATCGCGTTTCTGCCCAAAGCTTTCCGGCTGACCGGAAGCGGCTTCCGACAGCGCGTCTTGAACATATGCGTTCAAAGTGTCCCAACTGCTTTTGGCGCCTTCTGTTTTCTTTTTATGTGCATCCGCATAACTGCACAGTGCAAACATCTCCATGTCTGACGCAGCATTGACATCAATTTCATCAATATTGATGATAAACTCATACTTTCTTTGGTCTGCGCTCTCCGCGATCACTTTTATGAGCGGCGAATCTGCTGAAAAATTATCATCATACGCAGCGCTCAGTCCATAACTTGCCCCTGTCCTGGCATCTTTGAACGAAGCGCTTGCCAATATACGCTCGTCCTTTGCAGCATTGCCCGGCACCATACTGTAAGTCCGGTTTCCCAGTCCAGATTCCTTGTTGTTCTTTATATAGGCTTTGTACTCCTGATAACTAAATGTGATGTTGTTTACTCTTGACATTGATATACCTGCCTTTCCCATATAAATATATATTATTCGTTTAAATATTCAACATTGTAGTACTTTTTGCTATCTTATATATCGTACATGCTATGATATTTTTTTAGACAATGATTATACCCTTTTATACCCTTTTATTCATCATCTTAATGTAGACATTTTGTAAAATTTGTAACACTAACCAAATTTTTAATATGTCTCGTTGTTTTACCAGCTACATATTCATGTACGCAGGAACGATACACTTCTACATCATGATTCAATTCGCCTACTACATCAATCACCTCTCCTTTATCATCCAAAAATACCCATGCGTTTTGTTACAGTATGATCAGCTGGATTTTTCTTTTGACTGCTGATTGACACAAATACTACTGAGTACAAAATTAATAATACGATCCAAATCGGATTCGCATAATTGTTTCATGTAGTCAAATAGTGTATTAATCTTACTATTCATAAACCAAATATTTTGTATTGACATATAATACTATACATCATATAATATTATCAATTCATATACTATATGACGTATAGTATTATATGAAATACATTTTAGAAAGGAGCATGAAACATGGTTTTTAACACAGGCTCCACTCTGCTTGATGCAATTGTCCTTGCCGTCGTTTCCAAAGATGCGGAGGGCACCTACGGCTACAAAATCACACAGGATGTGCGCGATGTCATAGATTTAAGCGAATCTACGCTTTATCCGGTACTGCGGCGTCTCCAAAAAGATGACTGTCTAGCAACCTACGACCGGGAATGTTCGGGCAGAAACCGCCGATATTATCAGCTCACGGAAAAAGGACACGCGCAGCTTCAGCTTTATCGTTCGGAGTGGATTACCTACGCATCAAAAATAAGCAAAGTCTTATACTAACAGAGTAAATGGAAAGGAATGAATATAAAAATGAATAAAAACGAGTATTTAGACCGACTTTCGCGTCTGCTCGCGGATATCTCTTACGAGGAGCATGAGGAAGCGCTCTCCTATTATCGTGAATATATTGAGGATGCGGGAGAAGAAAACGAGCAGCGCGTAATCGAGGAACTAGGCACGCCCGAACACCTTGCGCAAGAAATACGCGAAGGACTGAGCAATAAGGGCGAACCGAGTAAACATCAGGGAGAGCCCATCAATGCACCGGAGCTTTCCACCATGAACAGCAACGAGGATTTTGACAATTCATATAGGAACACGCAGCACAGTTATCATTACGATCATAATAACCTTAATGAAAATAGCCAGAATACCGCTAAATCGGAAAAAGATAGGTCAAAGACTATACTGATCATCATTGTGCTGATTCTTACATCACCAATATGGTTTTCTCTTGCATGTACCATTATAAGCGCAATTTTTGGCTGCATCGTCGCCGTATTGGCAGTCGCTGTAAGCATTGGCGCAGTCGGCGTTGCCTGCATGATCACGGGCATTGCGCTTATTGTTGCGGGAATCTCGGCATTCCTGTCCATTACGGTCTTTTCCGTTCCAAGCTCCCTTGCCGGCACGGCGCTGATTGGCGCAGGGCTTATTGTTTTGGCGCTTGGCATCGTATTTCTTGTATCGACCGTATGGATTTTCGGCTGGGCGCTTCCGGCTTGCGTACGATTAATCAGACAGACAATAAGCCGTATTTCACGTAAGAAAAAGGAGGCACATGTATGAAAAAATTTGCAAAGAGATCCCTTATATTTGCAGGAATCTTATTTACCATAGGTGTAGTTATTTTGATCATATGCAGCTTTTTTGCCGGCGGCAGACTGCGCCATGCGCTTTCTGATACCGTTTCCACAGAGCTTCACAGAACGCTTCCCGGAAGCCTTTTGTATCTATGGAATGACAACAATCATCGGTTCAATCGTCACTATCCCACACATAGCGGATCGTACACAGACGACAACGCGGCAAATGCTTCCGATATCACAGAGTTATACATCGAACTGAACTATGCCGATTTCACGCTTGCACCTTCACAGGATGATTCTTTTCACATCTCCTCAGAAGGCAGTGGCAAATATCAATACTATACGGACGATTCCGTTTTTTACCTCAACGGCTCGTTTGACCGCCACTACGGAAGTTTCAACAAACTCACGCTTGAGGTTCCGAGTATTGATTTTTCCAATATTAATATTGATTTCGGTGCGGGCACAGCCAATCTTTCTTCCCTGAAAAGCGATTCCCTTTCTATCCGTATTGCTTCAGGAGAGTTAACGCTTGACGGTGCCGACTGTGACTATATATCGGCAGAGGTCGGTGCAGGCAGCGCATCAATTAAAAACGGAAAAACGCAAAACGCAAATTTTGAAATCGGCATGGGAAAACTGGATTACACAGGCTATATTGATGCCGATCTTGTTGCCGAAGTCGGTATGGGCAATATCACACTCCAAATCGGAGATACGCAAGAGGAACACAACTACGACTTAGAATGCGCTATGGGCAACATTACACTGGGGCAGAAATCATATGGCGGTATGGTATTGGAAACGGAAATTGACAACCAGGCGGACTCCAACTACTCACTGGAATGAGGTATGGGCAACATTGACATTACTTTTCAGAACATTGAATAAGATGAAACCGAAAAAGGAGACGGAAAAATGAATTATCAAAACGATGACAACGACTACAAAAAACTTTGCAAATCTCAGACAAACCGTTTTATCTGCGGCATATGCGGAGGCATTGGTGAGTACCTAAACATCGACCCGACAATTGTGCGGCTTGTATGGGTGATATTTTCCCTATGCGGCGGCTGTGGCTTACTTGCATACATTATTGCCGCAATCATCATTCCAAACGAATAAACCGCAGCTGTTTCGATACATTTTCTTACAGACTTAGCAGTAAATGCTAAGTCCTGTTTGAACAGTAACCTGCATCTTTCATAAAACTTTATTTTTTGATTGATAATATATCAACTTTGTTTCGGTTATGATATACTATTAAGAGATAAAAACGACTTCTTAAACTTAACTCGTGCTCTTAAGAGAATTAAAATTTACGGAGGATTACCGAATGCAAAGGAATATATTAAAAACGACTCTTATCTGCTGTGTTGCGCTCCTACTCACATGCATCCCCACAAACAGCCTGTATGCTGCGGAGGATGCCATTGAAACCAGTATCAATTTAGAAGAAAGCGTATCGGGAACCTATTATGTGAATGCAGAACATGGACTGAACATGCGCAACGCTCCCACTACGGATGCCGATGTCATAACGCTTCTGCCGTACAAGGCAGAAATAATCGTGACAGGCGCCGCCACAGACAATTGGTACCAGATAGAATACTCCAACCAAAGCGGATATGTCGCTGCAGACTATGTTACAAAATCTTCCGCATCAAACCCGGACACAGAAGATAAGGACACTCCAATCGCGGAAACGCCAGACACAGAAACACCAGAAAGTACACTCCCGCCAGAAAACGCTACTAAAGATATGGCAGACACTTTCGGCATAACACCTCTTCTCAGTGCCCTGATTGCTGCAATCATCATTATGGTAATCCTTGCAATGTTTACAGCTTACAGTTTCTTGAAAAAAGGAAACGAAGAATATGATGAGGAAGAAAATTCAGACGAAGAATATGATGGCGATGACAACTCAAATGAGGAATACGGCGATTACAACAGCACATATGACGACCAATATGATGACGAGGAATACTATGACGATTAGGAAAACAAAAAAGTACGAAAAATTCGTACTTTTTTTATGGTCTGATTCCGTATCTAAAAACCAAGTCGATTATTTGATTTCAGTTTCAACATTTTTATAGAAGATTCCGTATCTCCCAATCCTTGAAGCACTTCCTCTGCAATTTCAAGTTGCGCCGAATTAATGCAAAAAACGATATCCGGCTTTCTGCTGCTAAAAAGCCGCGAAAAAAATCCAGGTTTTTCCCACCTCAAAAAATACGAAACTCTCGCTTTCATAAAAGCCTTTTCAATCGCTTCTTTCACAGCAATATCCGTGACCGAACAAAAATCAATCTCATTATCTACCTTTACTTTACTATATATATTTTCCACGATTATGACGCCTTCTTTCGTCTTATTGATTAACTTTCCACATGAAAATCTCCGATTTTCATTATTCCCACTCACGCTTCTTAGGAATAAAAGGTTTTGCCTTCCTCAACAATTTGGATCCTACCGTTATTTACATCAACAATTGTAACTGCACAATTTTTGTGTACGCCACCACGCCAGAAATCACAAATCTCTAGATGATTGATATTAGACAAAAGACCTCTTAACGCAGCACCGTGTGTCGATATCAATATCGTTTCGTTCTCAATATCTTTATTATGCGTAATTTCATACAAAAAATCAGCAGTTCTTTCCCTTAATCCTTCTATCGACTCTGCTCCTTTAGGCGGTTCGTATGCTTCCGGTTTTTCAAAAAAATTCATAAACGCCGGATCAGGAATATTATATCCCTCTTTCGCACAGCAAAGTCCCTCGTACTCTCCAAATCCAATTTCTATAATACGCGGATCCTCTATCATGGGAATATCGCGCTCGCCTTTTATAATCATGGCAGTTTCATAAGCTCGTTTCAGAGGACTGGTATAAATTCTTGTGAGCGGTATATCCGCCATCGCTTCGGCAGTCTCATGAGCAAGCCGTCTTCCCTCATCATTCAGCGGAATATCACTTCGCCCTTGAAAGCGTCTTTTGACATTCCATTCTGTCTCCCCATGACGTATCATATAGAGCCTCATATCTGCCAATCCTTTCTGCCATTTATTATCATTTATATCATAGTATAATTCTATTAGAAATGCAATCAATTTTATTTTTCGCTTTTGGAATGATTGTTATACCAAACTTACAGAAATAAAAAAGGACTTGGCAACACCAAGTCCCTTCACCGTGCGCTAGAGGATTCGAACCCCCGACCTTTTGGTCCGTAGCCAAACGCTCTATCCAGCTGAGCTAAGCGCACATTCACTTAATTTTAGTTTATTATATAGTGCCGGCGACCGGAATCGAACCGGTACGGGTATCGCTACCCACGGGATTTTAAGTCCCGGGCGTCTGCCAGTTCCGCCACGCCGGCATAATAAACTGAAAACTATTAAGTACACAACAGTATGCAAAAATATATTCCATACAATTGCATACTTCTATGTATTCTTAATAGTAATGGGACCTACAGGGCTCGAACCTGTGACCCTCTGCTTGTAAGGCAGATGCTCTCCCAGCTGAGCTAAGATCCCATAACGACCCCAATCGGACTCGAACCGACGACCTCCGCCGTGACAGGGCGGCGCTCTAACCAACTGAGCCATGAGGCCAAAATATTTTAATAAAAAGTGGACCTTCGGGGACTCGAACCCAGGACCGACCGGTTATGAGCCGGTTGCTCTCACCAACTGAGCTAAAGGTCCAAA
>JAIEDW010000083.1 GCA_029067805.1 Lachnospiraceae bacterium | reverse complement strand
CAGAACCTTACAGACAGCCTTATCAAGAACGAAGTTGATCCTGAATTAGTACAGCTTCCTCCAATTGCAGAGGTTGGCGCTTATATCAACAGAGAAGCTCCTGTATGGTGTATCATCGACTCAGGTGATCCTGCACGTAATCAGGCAGTATTCGATGCATTTATCGAAACGATGATGGACGGCGATGTTGTTCAGACACTTTGGACCTATGGTGCAGAGGATGTTCACTGGTCAACAAAGGCAGAGGAGTTTGTTACAAACCCGGGAACAGACAACGAGAAGAAGTATTCTTACGCAGATGGCGAGTTCCACTTAAAGCAGTCTCCGAACGATGCGAACACTGTATGGAAAAAGAATCATCTTGATCCCGCACTTGTTGTATGTGAGCTTACAAACGGCTATGCAGCACAGACAGATCTTGCTGCAGAAGGTAACAAGTTCTTTACAGAGAACTGCGTAGACGCTCCTATTTCACCGGTATCAGAGACCTTTACAAATGAGAACGGTACAATCTATGACGCAAAGCTTGCAGCAATTACAGAAGTAGTTGTTAAGGGCGGCGATGTTGACGCGGCAATGCAGACATATGTTGATACAGTTGGATCTATTATCGATCAGTGCTTAGCTGAGTTAAATCAGTAATTAAAAAATGAAATATAATTGTCTCGGAGTGGCTATTGGCCTCTCTGAGACAGTTATAAATACCACTTTGACACGTCAGCCGTTCTGTCCGGCTGCATAGTGATATGAGGAAATTTCCATTATGAAAAGGAAGAAAGGATGAGAACGGTATGGCAAAAAAACAAGTTGTAATGACATCCGGCGGCGTGGAAGTCCGCCAGAAACCTTTAGGACTCCGTATTTGGAACAACAGGGGATATTATCTCATGTTCCTGCCCGTTTTTGTATTTATGTTAATTATTTATTACTGGCCTATGCTTGGTGTGCGTTTCGCATTCTATGATTATAAGCCGGTAGGACCAAAAGTTTTCGTAGGTTTTAAACATTTCCAGACGATGTTTGGGAAAAAAGAGTTTTGGACTGCATTTAAAAATACGCTTCAGTTGAGTATTATCAAGCTGATTATCACAAACGTTTCGGCGGTTGTGGTATCTATCTTCTTAAATGAAATGAAAAATCTGCTTGCAAAGAAAACTTTGCAGACAATCATATATCTGCCACACTTTATGTCATGGGCGGTAGTTGCATCCATCTTCAGCTTATTCCTTTCACCATCCGCAACCGGTATGGTAAACGGTATTATATTTAACGGTGATACGTCAAAATATATCTACTTCCTTGCAAGCAAGACATGGTGGCGCCCGATTTTCTATATAATCAATATCTGGAAGGAAACAGGTTGGGGAACGATCATCTTCCTCGCAACGCTTTCCGGTATTAACCCTGAGTTGTATGAGGCGGCGGACATTGACGGTGCGACACGTATGCAGAAGATCCGTTTCGTAACACTGCCCGCACTTGCAAATACAATTATCACGGTGCTTATTCTGAACCTTGCAAAAGTTATGAATATGTTCGAGTCCGTATTCGTACTTTACAACAATGCGGTATATGATGTATCCGACGTTATTTCTACTTACATCTATCGTCAGACATTCGCAACTGCATTGCCAAACTATGGTTATTCAACAGCGGTAGGTCTTTTTAAATCAGCGGTAGGCTGTTTCCTTGTTATCGTATGTAACTGGGCAAGTAAAAAGACGCGTGGACGTGGTATTGTTTAAGGAGGTGCGAGTATGGCAAAGGAAAAAGAAATCAAAACAAAAAAGCCCAGTGAGAGAACATCACTGTTTGACATTGTCAACTATATTGTATTCATTATTATAGGCTTAATTATCTTAGTACCGATTTGGAAGGTTGTTGTTGACTCTTTAAACAAGGTTGGTGTTTACCAGTTCCAGCTTTGGCCGAGCCAGTTTACATTAGATGGTTATCGGACGATTATTGAGACAACGGCGTTGATCAGACCATTCTTTAACTCGGTTATCACGACATTGTTAGGTACTTTACTCGGTCTTGTGCTCTCAACACTTGGCGGATATGTGCTTGTACAGTTTGAGATGCCTGGACGTGAGTTCTTCGCATATTTCCTGCTGTTTACCATGATTTTCTCCGGCGGTATGATCCCCGAGTACTTGGTAATGAAGCAGTTACACCTTGTAAACAATATGTGGATCCTTGTTGTTAAGCATGGTATGAACGTTTACAACCTGGTACTTATGAGAAACTTCTTTGAGGGTATTCCCGCATCCCTGTTTGAGGCGGCGAGAATTGACGGATGTTCTCCGATGAGAATTTTCTTCACAATCGTGCTTCCGCTCTCAAAAGCGGCGCTCGCGTCAATTGGTTTGATGTTTGCCGTAACAGTATGGAATGATTACTCAACGGTTAAGATTTACATCACAGATCCGAATCAGGTAAACTTCCAGTATAAGCTTAGAAACATGATCATGGACGGTGATACGCCGACTACGTCATATGAGGTTTCGCAGAATACGCTGTTTAATGCGGGTATCATTTCGGCAATCCTGCCGTTCATGGTTTTGTATCCGTTCTTACAGAAGTATTTCGTAAAAGGTGTAAATATCGGTGCGGTAAAAGAGTAATTTTTGGTTTTATGACATATAAAGTAAAAAAGGGAAACAGTGGTTTCCCTTTTTTCTGTTTTGCGGTATACTATAAAAAATAAGGAAATTTTTGTTGAAGAAAGAAGGATTCATCATATGATAAAAAAGATTTATTGGGCAGCCGATTCTACGGTACAGAACAATACGGTACTGACTTATCCACAGACAGGTATTGGTCAGGTGTTTCCGATGTATGTAAAAGAGGGCGTTTTTGTCTTGAATCATGCAAAGAACGGTAGAAGCACAAAAAGCTTTATCGACGAAGGGCGGCTTGATGCAATTGACAGGGAAATTAAGGAAGGGGACTTTCTGTTTATTCAATTTGGACATAATGATGAAAAGACAGAAGATCCCACGCGCTATACAGAACCGTTTTCGACTTATAGCGACAATCTTGAAACATATATAGGCGTGGCGAGAAAGCATGGTGCGTATCCAGTGCTGATCACGCCGATTGAACGCAGGCATTTTGACGAAAATAAGGAATTGATGCAAAGTATGCACACGGATTATGTAGCGGCAATGAAACAGGTGGCAGAAAAGAATGATGTGCCGCTGATTGATTTATTTACCATGAGCCGCGCAGCGTTGGAGAAAGCGGGAGAGAAAGAAAGTCGCAAATGGCATATGTTTTTTGATACTGGAATTTATGAGAATTACCCAGAGGGAAAACAGGATAACACACATCTTCGATATGACGGCGCTTTTATGTACGCGGGGCTCATCGCAGAGGGACTGCGTGCGCTTGGCGGAATTTATGCGGAACTGATTGTGGATGAAACGGACAGAGGAAAATAAGGATTGTGATGAAGAACAAAAGGAAATCCAGTTATATGGCGCTTGTGGTGGCAGTTCTTGCTGCGCTTGTGCTGATTTTTTATAAAAATTTGTCCTATGAATATGCGCTTGCGGGGGAAACAGTTGCAGTATTTGATACATGTTACGCCAATGCTGTGGGGTACGCGCTTGCGGACGCGGCAGACGGAAACGGAACTTACTTTGAAGTGACAGGCGACGACCCGCAGTTTTACCTTGATCTATCCCATAAACAGGATCTTGCGCAGATTGGTGGCATCGAACTTGTGATGACAAAAGTGGCTGAGGCGAATCATGAGATGCCCATACAGGTTTTCTATAAAAAGGAAAAAGAGGACGGTTTTTCGGAGCGGCATTCGGTAAAGACTGTGCTTATGCCGTGGGTGGACAGGGTGCTGATTCCGCTTCCGCAAGGAACATACGAGCAGCTGCGCTTTGATGTTGACGCTTCCTTTGAACTGTATGAGATCAATGTGTGCACAGAAAAAATGATTGCAAAACCGTATGTTTCTTCTGTGACGACAAACCGATGTTTGCTGTATTTTCCTGTCGTGCTGATCGGATTTCCCTTGGTCTTTTGGGCGCATAGTGTGCGCAATAGCAGTTGCAAAAGCATTTTTTTCGGGACAGAACCTTCCCCGAAAAGAGAAATCCATTGGGACTATATGCGTATTTTTGCGGCTGTGCTCGTTATTCTGGCACATGCCTGTTCGCCGATGGTGACACAGCTCGAAGAAACGGGCGGAGCAGACTGGAAAAGGCTTCTTCTTGTGTGCGGTCTGAGTTTTGGACTGACCTGTAATCTGTTGTATGTGATGCTTTCGGGAGCGCTGCTCCTAAATAGTTCTAAAACTTCTTCTCAGACGGAGAATGTAGCAGCGTTTTATCTTCGAAGAGCGTCGAAGATTATCATACCGCTTGCCGCATATTATCTGTTTTTGTTGTCGATCAACAATGAAGTAAGTTTTCTTCCGCCGAAAAATCTCGGTACTGCATTTAAGAGAATGATGACAGGTGCACCCGATGTGGCGCCGCATTTCTGGCTGATCTATACGATCATATCGCTCTATCTCGTGACACCGTTCTTTCGCGTGATGGTGGCACATCTGAGCGATAAAATGATTGCCTCGCTTGCGACGGTCATTCTTGTGCTCAATGCGCTCACTTATTATCTTCCCCTGTTTGGAATGCAGTTTGGCGCAACGACGTTTCTTGCCGGCTGGGAGGGCGTTTTTCTGCTCGGGTACATTTTGACCAGACAGAGCAGCCTTCCGAATGCTGATAAGCGCACGAATTGGTTTGTGCTTGCGGGAGTGGTGGCATTTGTTGTTACCGTCGCGGTGGTCTTTACGGACTCCACGAAAATGAATTATGTATACAACAATACGCCGACAATGGTACTGATGTCCTGTGCGATTTTTGCGCTGTTTTTGAAATATAAAGAAAAATTTGCAACAAAAACCAAATCGCACTTTGGGGCGTTTGCTGACCTTGTTGTGCGCATGTGCTCCAAATACAGTTATTCTATTATTCTGATTCATTGGTACGCGTTGTTTGCTGTGGTTCAGGGAAAGCTACATATTACAGCGCTTCGATTTGGCTGTTTTGGCGGTATTGCCGCGACCGTGGCGATCACTTTTGTCGTATGCCTTGTTATGGCAATCGTGTTTGACAATACCGTGGTAATCGTATGTACGGTGATTTTTGACAAGATATCGGAAAAAATTATGAATAGTATCGAAAAACACCGCGTAAAATAAAGCATGAAAACGATTTTAAAAATAGTAGTATTTATGATCAGTCTGCCGCTGATTGGCAGTATTTTGATAAAACCTCACACGACAGTGCATGATGCGTCAAAAAATGACATAAGTGTCATAAATTCAAAATTTCATGTGGTTATTCACGAAGAAAGAGGCGATTTTTGTTATACGCCTGAGGAAATCGTGGAATGGATGACAGTGGCGCAGATACCGAAAGACATTGTTTTTAGCGAGAGCGAGGATTATGTGGAGATATCGTCACAGTCCTCCTATGATTCGGAACAGGAATATTTAAAGGCGCTTACGACTGTTCTGCGGACAGATCTGGTTTTTGCGTGGGAGCGCGAGGGATGTCCCGAAAAACTTGATTTTGACCGCACGGGGCTTTGTATCAAATATCCGCGCTCGGACAATATGGATAAAGGAGAATATATCAAAAGAAAGAAAGCGAAAAGCGCCGCAGAGGCAACAAAGGGAGTCGTGATTACAAAGGAAAAAAAGGTAATTGCGGCTCCTTTTTTTACGTCCTCCGAAAGCAGTATGCTGATCGCGCAGGCAGGCGATGGAGTGGGATTTTCCCTCAATTACGCGTATAGGCTGGCAAAAGACGGTAAGGATTTCTACAAAATTTTGCAATTTTTTTACAATGGAATTTCGGTAGAGATCTATGAATAAACTTCTCCAAACAAGGCAATGCTATCTTCAGGCGAACCGATTAAAATGAGTTGGTGGATTGCCGGAAATGGAGGTAGAGGATGAACAGACGTAACAACAGGCGCCCTGCCCTGCAGAAGGAAAAATTGAGCATTATAGCGGCATCCGTGTTTGTGCTGTCCGCACTGACGCTTGCCGGTATTTACATGTCGGCAAAGGGTGGAACAAAGACCGAGGACAACAAAATAGATTTTGCCAAGCTTGAGCAGGAACAACAAAAGGAAAACAATGCAGATGATGACGGCACCGATACACACTCTGTTTCGGGAAATGCAAAGGCAGACCTGAGCGGACGTACGGGGGTTACAGATACGCGTTTTGAGAAAGCGCCGGACATAGATATGTATGACCTGAGCGACAATAATGATATGGACGTTGATCCGAACTTTACGGAGGTAAATTCGGGAAATGTAGCGAGTGTAATACCAGAGAATACTACGTTGGAAGGTACGGACAAGGCGGCAGTGTTTATGGGTGACGATACCGTAACGGAGCCTTTGTCTTTTGCGGGAACGGATGCACTGACACTTCCGGTAGTAGGCGAAGTACTTCTCGATTACAGTATGGACAAGGCGATATACCATGCAACTATGCAGCAATATAAGTATAATCCCGCACTTGTTTTAGCCGCGGCAGAAGGAACTGTCATTACAGCAGCAGCGGACGGCATTGTAAAAAGTATTTATTATGACGCACAGACGGGAAATACTGTGACATTTGATGTCGGAGACGGATACGAACTTACGTATGGACAGCTTGAAGAGATTGCAGTTTCCGAGGGTGACAGAGTATCAGTAGGAGATCTGATTGGAAAAGTGGCGTCTCCAACAATTTATTATTCCGAAGAGGGTTCCAATGTTTATTTGAAACTGACAAAAGACGGAACACCAGTTGATCCTTTAACGAGGGAACAGGAGGAATAGCACGCAAATGCTTTTATTGAAAAACGCGACAATTCGCAGTATGGCGAAAGCGGGAACATTTGACGGCAGTGTACTGATCAAGGACGGTAAGATTGCAGAGGTATCAAATGAAATAACGCTTCCAGCGTCTGCGGAATGTGAGATCATAGATGTAAAACATCATTTGTTGATGCCAGGACTGATTGAGGCACACTGTCATATGGGCATCACAGAGGAGAAGAAAGGGCAGGAGGGAGATGACTGTAACGAAACAGTCCATCCTGTTACGCCCATGCTTCGTTCGATTGATGCAATCAATACAATGGACGCCGCTTTTTCGGACGCGGTGAGAGCAGGCATTACATCAGCAAATATAGGCCCCGGCAGCGCGAATGTTGTCGGAGGCCAATTTGCTGTAATAAAGACGTTTGGGCGACGCATAGATGACTTGATTATAAAGATGCCATCTGCAATGAAAATCGCGTTTGGCGAGAATCCCAAGGTCAATTATGCAGGATTGAATACTTCGCCCGCGACGCGAATGGCGATTGCGGGAATGCTGCGAAACGAGCTGGTAAATGCAAGGCAGTATCTGGAGGATTACGAGAAAGGCAATACGGCTTACAGCCTTCACTATGAGGCATGGCGGCCCGTATTTGATAAAAAAATTCCTTTAAAAGCGCACGCGCACCGTGTTGACGATATTTTCACGGCGATTCGCATCGCCAAAGAATTTGATCTGCGTATGACGATCGACCATTGCAGTGAAGGACATTTGATTGCCGAGGAGATTGCAAAAGAAGGGTTTCCAGCGATTGTCGGACCTGATCTTACGACGCGAAATAAAATTGAGGTACAGAACGTTGCTTTTAAGACGGCAGGAATCCTTGCGCGCGCAGGTGTCATGGTGGCGATTACAACGGATCACCCTGTATCACTAATTCAGTCGCTTCCGCTTTGCGTGGGTCTTAGTGTCAAGCAGGGACTTTCGCTTGAGGACGGATATCGCGCGATGACGATAAACGCAGCAAAAATGTGCGGGACAGATGACAGGGTTGGCAGTATCGAAACGGGGAAAGACGCCGATATTGCTATCTTTGACGGGAATCCGATGGAAACTTTTACGAAAACGCTTATGACGATCATAGACGGAAAAATAGTTTACAGAGCAAAGGAATACGTGTAAAATAAAGTATAAAGAGAATGAATGACTTGCATAAAGAGAAAGAATGGGAAATAAAATGAGAACCAAAAAACAAATTGCAGCGGCAGTTGCGATTGTATTAGCGATAATGCTTACCGTTACAGCGTGCGCTGGCAGCGCTTCGGGCGAAGAAGGACAGGCAGACACGGATTTACAGCAGCAGGATATGATACAACAGTCAATTTTTGGGCGCGGAGAGAACTTTGGCGCCCTTTTAGTGAGCGAAGGAATAGAACTTCCTGTAAGTACTACCAAGATTTTTATTGATCAGGCGGGGTATATTTCAGAGCGTGATAAAAAAGTAATGTTTCTGGGGGAGCAGCTTGGAGATCAATTCCGCGTAGTCAGACAATCGGATAAAGAAGTGGTTTATACAGGACAGATCGAATCCGGAAAAACAGATAAGATGAGCGGTGTTTATCTGAACATGGGCGATTTTTCGGAAATTACCGAGCCAGGGATTTATTACATAGAGACCGATATCATCGGGCAGTCGTATCCGTTTAGCATATCACAGGACGGATATGAAAATATGTTTGTCGGCATGTTGAAAAATGTGGGAGATGTGAAGCTTACGGAGAATATTCAAGGCATTTGTGACACCTGCTTTGGTATGCATATGATCATGTATGCGATGCAGTGTAACGGCTCGCTCTTTGAGGAGGCATACAACTATTTTTCGGAGGAGGAGCGGGACAAGCAGCTTGTGACACAGCTTTTATATTTTGCAAGCTGGATGATGGAGCAGCAGAGCGCGGACGGCAGTCTGTACGGCGATTATGAGGCTACAGCGGCATTTTGCGGTGTGATGGTGATGAGCCGTGATGTCTTCGGAAAATATGAGGAGAGTGTGTCGGAGGAGCACAAAGCTGCATATGATAAGGCATGGAGATGGCTTGAAGGGCAGGAATGTGACACGGATGTCAGAAAAAGCGCTCGCTTTTATGCGGCGTCACAGCTCTTTAAGGCAGAATATAAGGAAGAGTATAAGAAAATTGCAGAAGCATTTCTGAGAGAGCGGGGGAGCGATTATTCGAGTGAGCGATTTGTGTTTTACGGCGTACTTGCTTATGCTACCGCGGAAGAAAACACTGACAGAGATTTGTGTACTTATGTTATGAAGGACTTAGTTGATACAAACGAACGTTTTTGCGAGGCGGCAAAAAATGACACGTTTTTCGGAACAGGAAAGCGCACCCTATATGATAGTCTTTACGGGATGCAGCTTTTGTGCTTTGTAAACTATATCACGCCAAGCAAGGAATACACGGAGATTGTGGAGAATACCATACAATATATGGGTGGATTAAATGAGAACGGTATCTGTTATATCGACGAAAACGGTGCATGGAGAGCGCTTTCGGAAACAGCGGACAGAAGTCTTGAGTGGAACGGAATCCTGCTCTTTGGGATGAGCGATATGCTTAAAAATTTGATTGACATAGAGAACCAGTAGAAAAACAAAAGATATAAACTAAAATTGGAGGATGGAAATGAATATTGTAGTGTTGGCGGGTGGAATCAGTACGGAGAGGGACGTTTCTCTCGTGACAGGAACTATGATTTACAGAGCGCTCAAGGGTCAAGGGGATAATCTTGTGCTGCTGGATCTGTATCTGGGATATGAGGGAGAAACAAAGGATATCTTTGCCAGGGAGTGTGACTGGAGTGAAAATTTTGGAAGTATTTCAGAGGAAAAACCGGATATTGCTGCTGTGAAAGCGATGCGAAAAGGAAATCCTGAGTGCGCAATCGGTCCGAATGTGATTGAAATCTGTAAGCAGTCGGATATTGTCTTTCTTGCGCTTCATGGTCAAAACGGCGAGGACGGAAAAATTCAGGCAATGTTTGATCTGCTTGATATTAAATATACCGGAACGGATTATCTCTCAAGCGCGCTTTCTATGGATAAGGCAATCTCGAAGGAGATTTTTGAGAAATTTAAGATTCCGACGCCGAAGGGAATCGTGGTTTCAAAAAAAGAACGGCATATGGTGGATGCATGGAATATTTATCCCTGTATTGTCAAGGTAAACTGCGGCGGATCGAGCGTTGGCGTTTATATGGCACAGGACAAAGAAACGCTGAATGAGGCAGTTGAAAAAGCATTTGAACTGGAAGATCGGGTTATCATTGAGCAGTACATAGATGGCAGGGAGTTTTCTGTAGGCGTAATGGACGGAGAAGCGCTCCCAATTATTGAGATTGCGCCAAAGGTAGGATTTTATGATTATAAAAACAAATATCAGGCAGGTTCTACCGTAGAGACATGTCCCGCTGAGCTGGACGCCAATGTGGGGCGCGCTATGCAGGCGTGTGCGGAGACAGTATACAGGGCGCTTCGTTTAAAAACGTATGCGCGCATGGATTTTCGTATGGATTCGGCGTATAATTTTTACTGTCTTGAAGCAAACACGCTGCCTGGAATGACGCCGACATCGCTTCTGCCACAGGAGGCAGCGGCTGTCGGAATGGATTTTGCGACGCTTTGCCGAAAGATTATCGACGTTTCGCGAAAGAAATATGAATAGAAGAAAAGAGGATTTGTCGATATGAAACATATGACATTGAAAAATATTGCACAGGCTGTAGGCGGCGCCCTTCATATGGAGGGGGCTGCCGCTGACGTTTCGGCTGATTCGGCAGAAGCGCTTGGCGTGGTGCATGATTCGAGACAGGTGGAAAAAGGATTTTTGTTTATTGCCACGGTGGGAGAGCGCGTGGATGGACACAGCTTTATCGACAGTGTCTTTGAGAAAGGGGCACTCGGCGTAGTCTGTGAAAAAGCGCCCCAAAATCCAAAGGGGCCGTATATTCTTGTAAAAGACAGTTTTCAGGCGTTAAAGGATATGGCGGAGTTCTATCTTAGCGGACTGGACGTAAAGGTGGTCGGTATTACGGGAAGCGTCGGAAAGACCAGCACAAAAGAGTTTGTGGCAAGCGTGCTCGCTAAGAAATATCGTGTACAGAAGACGGAGGGTAATTTTAATAATGAGGTAGGACTTCCGCTTACGGCGCTCAAAATCCGCGAGGACTGTGAGGTGGCAGTGCTGGAGATGGGAATCAGCGATTTTGGAGAGATGCATCGATTGAGCAAAATTGCAAAACCTGACATTTGTGTCATAACCAATATTGGTCAGTGTCATCTCGAAAATTTAGGGACACGTGACGGAATATTAAAGGCGAAAACGGAAATTTTCGACTATATGAAGGAAAATGCGGGCATTTGTCTGAATGGGGACGATGACAAACTTGCGACGGTCACGGATGTAAAAGGGGTGAAACCACTTTTTTTTGGTAGCGGCAATAAGTGCTCTGTTTATGCGGACGATTATGAGAACAAAGGGCTTGACGGCAGCAGCGTGATGATACATATCAATACGGAGGAAATGTCTGCTTCATTTCGGGCGGAAATTCCGCTTCCGGGTGCCCATATGGTATATAATGCGCTTGCGGCGACGACTGTAGGGATAATGCTTGGACTTGATACAGACCAGATCAGACAGGGAATTGCTGACGTGGAGTCTGTGGGAGGCAGAAGTCATATTATCCACGGAGAGCGGTTTACTGTGATCGACGACTGCTACAATGCAAATCCTGTCTCGATGAAGGCTGCGATTGATCTGCTTACGATGTCTGATTTGAATGTCAGCCCGCGGCGCGTGGCGATTTTGGGCGATATGTTTGAGCTTGGAAAAAACGAGCGCGAGCTGCACGCGGAGGTGGGCAGATATGCGAGAAACAGCGATGTCCATGTGCTGATCTGCGTGGGTGATTTGTGTAAAAGCATGTATGAGGCGGCTGTCGGTATGGAAAATATCGGTCAGAACGTGTATTACTTTGCGGATAAGGACTCCATGCTTTGTGAATTAGAGACGATATTACAGGATAAAGATACGGTGCTTGTGAAGGCATCGCATGGGATGCATTTTGAGGAGGTTGTAGCGCGACTGTGAAAAAATTGGGATTTGGAGCGATGAGGTTACCGCTTGTAGACTTTGCGGATAAGGCATCGATTGATCAAGATGAATTAAATAAAATGGTGGATTTGTTTATGCAGGCAGGCTTTTGTTACTTTGACACAGCTTATCTGTATCATGATGAACACTCGGAGAGCGCACTGCGAAAGGCGCTTGTGGAGCGATATGATAGGAGCAGTTACGTGTTTGCGGATAAGATGCCAACTGTGATCGTGAAATCTGCCGATGAATATCCGATGTATTTTGACAGACAGCTTGAGCGTACCGGAGTTGGGTATTTTGACTATTATCTTATGCACAACATGGGGAAAGACAGGTACAAAAAAACTGAGGAGTTTCATGGATTTGACTTTGCGATGCGAAAGAAGGACGAGGGCAAGATTAAGAATTTCGGTTTCTCCTTTCATGATGATGCTGAACTGCTTGATGAAATACTGACGACGCATCCGGAAGTTGATTTTGTGCAGCTTCAGATCAACTATTTTGATTGGGAAAACAAGATCATACAATCAAGAAAATGCTATGAGACAGCTGTGAAGCATAACAAGCCCGTAATTGTCATGGAGCCTGTAAAAGGAGGTACTCTTGCGCAGCTTCCTTTAGAGGCACAGAAACTTTTCGAGCAGAGAAATCCTGATGCTTCCCCCGCATCATATGCGCTTCGGTTTGCTGCGGAGCTTGACAACGTAATGATGGTGCTAAGCGGTATGAGTAATGTGACACAAATGTCAGAAAATATCAAAACGATGAGTGACCCGCAGCCATTAAACGAAGAAGAACGGGCGTTTTTGGCACAAGTGGTGGAAATCATCAGTAAAAAGATGATCGTTCCGTGTACGTCCTGTGGCTACTGCACGGAGGTATGCCCCAATAATATTGCGATTACTGGTCTTTTTGGCATCTATAATAATTATAAAGTAAACGGAAACTTTTCTAAAATGTATCATGAGCGGACAACCTTTAATAAAGGAAAGGCGTCCGATTGCATCAACTGCAAAAAGTGTGTCCGAAATTGCCCGCAGCATATCGAAATCCCGCAATATTTGCGGGAAATTGCGAAATTGGAATAAAAGTCCAATCAAAAGGTATTTACTTGTGCGAGCAGATGTTTTATAATGGAAACAGAAACTATGTTCGAGACAAGGAGATTTCACAGATGAGTAAACCGAAGTATACTACAATGGATATGTTAATGACAGGGCAGTTGATCAAACGCCTTGTGAGCGAGCGTGGCTACTCTGTTTCCGAGATACAGGAAAAACTCGGGCTTTCCTGTCCGCAGCCCATATACCGCTGGTATAAGGGGCAGAACTTGCCATCTGTGGATAATCTTTATATCTTAAGCAGTATGCTTGGGCTGCATATGGAGGATTTTTTGATTCAAAGTAATGAAGCGCTATATTTTGTCGAGAAAAGGGAAAACAAATACATTGTAAAACGTCTCTCGGCATATGCCAGCAAAATTCGGGCTATTGCTTGATGATACCGCTTTTATCAATGACATTGATTAATTCGCGAATCGTTTCAACAGGAAGCACAAGCGCAAATCGTACATAACCCTCGCCCATGCTGCCGAACGCATCACCGGGAGTACAGATCACGCCTGTTTTTTCCATCAGTTCCATGCAGAATTCCTGTGAAGAATGAAAATAGGGAGGGATTTTTGCCCACGCAAACATCGTTCCCTCACTCTTTCTGACGTCCCAGCCGATAGCGCGCAGACCGTTGTAAAGCGCATCGCGCCGTTCCTGGTACTTACGGCATTGTTCTTTGACGCCGTCAAGTGGTCCTGTCAGCGCGGCGATAGCAGCATACTGTGTGGGGATAAACATGCCAAAGTCATATTGTGAGCGCAGCAGCTTCACTGCGTCTATTACATTCTTGTTTCCGATTAAAAAGGAAACTCTTGCTCCCGTGAG
Organism: Lachnospiraceae bacterium; assembly: GCA_029067805.1. Lineage (GTDB taxonomy): Bacteria > Bacillota > Clostridia > Lachnospirales > Lachnospiraceae > COE1. The sequence goes on along the minus strand of JAIEDW010000083.1, from coordinate 2,688 downwards.
GTTAAAGGATTTGGAGAGCGAGAAAAGCTCCACGCCAAGCTCCTTCGCTTCGGGAAATTCCAAAAATGAACCACCGTACACGCCGTCATAGATAATGTCCGAGTATGCATTGTCGTGAACAATGATAATATTGTATTTTTTAGCAAACGCAATCAATTCCTCATAAAATCTGCGCGGTGCGACAGCGCACACGGGATTGTAAGGATAAGATACCATAATATATTTGGCACGCCTTGCAATATCCTCGGGAATCTCGTCAAAATTGGGAAGGAAATCATTTTCCTCTTTCAAATCATAAAAATACTGCTCGGCATATCCAAAATACGCACCGACTTCAAAAACAGGATATCCGGGATTTGGCAGAAGCACGACATCGCCCTCGTTGCAGAGCGCCATGCCGATATGGGCAATGCCCTCCTGTGAGCCGTTTACCGAGGTGATTTCATCTGCGGAAAGTGTCACACCGAACCGTTTTTGATAATATTGTACAACGGCATCAATCATCTGTGGCAGATCCTTCAGTGCATAATGAAAGTTGTCGGGATTTTTGGCGGCATTGATAAGTGCCTCTTGAATATGAGGAAACACAGGAAAATCCGGTGTTCCCACAGAGAGATTGTAAACTTTTTTTCCTTCTTTGATCAGTGCATCTTTTTTGGCGTCCAAAGCTGCGAAAATTCCTGTCTGAAAATGTGCAAGACGTTTTGACGGTTCTACATTCATATGGTACTTCCCTTTCTTTATTATAATGATAAACTACGAAACACCCATTTTTGATGGTATGGGTGTTTCAATGTAATCAATTATAAAACTAGCTATATTTTCGTATTTTAAGATAAATTCCACGTTCATCGGCAATCCGCTGACATTCCGCAATCTCGTTCTTTGGAAGCACATCCACAATGGAAAGCTGTGTGTAGGAAAATGCTGCTTGTGAGAGTGATGCGAAATCAAGCATTGCAGGAAATGCATTTTTAAACTGCGGTCTTGTTATGGCGTCATACTTTTCGGCGGTCGGTGCATTCAGACTAATCGAAACGCTGTCAATCACTGCGGAAAGTTCTGGTACGATATTTCGTTTGTGATAGAGATTTCCAAGTCCGTTCGTGTTCAAACGAATGCTCAGACCATAAACTTCTTTTGCGTACTTGGCGCTTTTGAGTAAAATGTCAAGCGCGCAGGTCGGTTCACCGTAACCGCAGAATACAAGTTCATTATATCCTGTAAAATCAAAATTGTCCATAGCCTCCTTAATTTCTTCCAATGTCGGATCTTTTTGATGCCAGAGTGTCTCGGCATCTCCTATGCCGTCTTTTAAAGAGCGTATGCAGAACGTGCAGTTACAGTCGCACTTGTTCGTAATATTAGCATATACTTGATTTTTGTAGGTATATAAAATAGCTGCCATTTTTCATCAAGCCTTTCTTTATTCAATAGTGAATATCATTGGTTATTCAGTCTGCTCTTGAGATGTACTTTATCAAGCGCAAGTCCAAAGATAATGAAGAAAACTGCACTTCCGACGGATTGGATCAGGTTGCCTGATAAGGAGGCAATCAGTGCGCTACCAATTGCGCCAAAGATAATGTACTCGGCAATAAAGTAGCCGATGCCCGTGATGAGATAGGCAATCACAGTTGCGATTATATTTCGCGGTGTAATGATCTTTGTCGATTTATTGGTAAAAGGAATAGTGATCAACATTTTGATGATAATCGTCGCGGGTGCCCACATAGGAGCCGTCATCAAATCTGCAAGTCCTCCTCCAATCACTGCCGCTGCGAGTGCATAGGGCGTCGGAAGAATCACCGCTGCGAGGTAAATGAGTGAGTCGCCAAAATGAATGTAGCCACCGTTTACACCGATAGGAATATGACAGATATAGGCGGTCATCATTGTAATCATTGCCGCCATAAGCCCTGTGAGGGTGAGGTAGCGCATTTTTGCTGACTGGTTTGTTTTTCCTTTTGCAGCTGTTTTTGTTTGAGTTGACATAATATTTCCTCCTTAAAATTTATTATCAATATGTTAAAGAAGCGTTCCAAGATACTTTTCAAAATGAATCCCGTGGTTGCGATCAATGTTTTCCGCCACGGCATCTTCAATTGCCGGGTGTAAAAAGGCGGACGCTTTTTTCTCAGCTTCCTCCACACTGAGACCGTTTACCAAAGCGGCACATATCACAGATGCGAAAAGGTCACCTGTGCCGGAAAAGCTTTGCGGGATATAAGGTGTTTCGTGGTAAAAACAGTTGTCTGCCGTTACCGCCATGTTTCCCATAAAGGAGCAGCCATTGGAATGGAAACCATTAAAATGGTGGATAATTCCTGTCACAAGCACGCACGCATTCTTTGGCATGGTGTGCAAAAGCATTCTTGCAATATCCGTGATACGTTCTAAGTAGTCCTCATCTTTGGCATGGGCGGTAAGCCTGGCATAATCGCTGCCTGTCAAAAGACAAAGCTCCGTGAGGTTGGGCGTTGTAATGCTTGCGCGCGTACATAGCTGTTTCATACCGTCCAAAAGCTCTTTGCTGAACACCTTGAAATGTTTGCCGTCGTCACCCATGACCGGGTCTGCAAGGTAGATCGTGTCATTTGCCTGAAATGCATCTAAGGCGTAAAATACTTTTTGGATTTGTTCCCAGCCCGCGAGATAACCGGAGTGGATTCCGTCAAAGTGCACGTT
>JAIEDW010000082.1 GCA_029067805.1 Lachnospiraceae bacterium | reverse complement strand
CCCTATCATTTCTTAGGGTTCGATTATTCACTTTTATTCTACATTTTTATACAAATAGCGTCAATGAACTCATTGTTCTACGCTAATATACCTATTGTTCCATTCCTCCCTCCACTATTTTTAGAATGAAAATAAAAACGATACCCACAATAGCAATATGTCCTCTATTATGATAAAATTAATTTTATAAAAACTGGGAATGATAAGGCAGATAATCTATTGATGAAATTAACAAGGGAGGCATAAAACATGGAAAACAACCACATCTATATCGCAATCGATCTGAAATCCTTTTACGCCTCCGTTGAGTGTGTCGAAAGGCAGCTTGATCCCATGAACACGAATCTCGTGGTTGCAGACGCGTCAAGAACGGAAAAGACCATCTGCCTTGCGGTATCCCCATCCTTAAAGTCGCTCGGCATATCCGGACGGGCAAGACTGTTTGAGGTTGTTCAAAAAGTTACGGAAGTAAATAGACAGAGGAAGCTCCAAGCCCCGAATCATAAGTTTACAGGCGAATCCTACCTTGCCAAAGAACTTCAGGAGCATCCCGAATTTTCACTGTCCTATATCATCGCACCACCGCGCATGGCTTATTATATAGAATACAGCACAAAAATCTATAAAATCTATCTCAAATACATCGCACCGGAAGATATCCATGTATATTCCATTGACGAGGTATTTATGGATGTCACCGCCTACCTGAAAACATATTCCCTCTCTGCAAAGGAACTTGCTGCAAAGATCATACAGGATATCCTTTCCCAAACGGGCATCACTGCCACTGCTGGCATAGGGACGAACCTGTATTTATGCAAAATTGCTATGGATATTGTGGCAAAACATGTTGAGCCGGACAAAAACGGGGTGCGGATTGCAGAGCTGGATGAAATGAAATACAGGGAGCTTTTATGGGATCACCAGCCAATCACGGACTTTTGGAGAGTCGGGCGCGGATATGCAAAAAAGCTTGCGGAGCACGGAATGTATACAATGGGTGATGTTGCAAGATGTTCCATCGGAAATGACCGAGATTACTATAATGAAGACCTGCTTTACAAGTTATTTGGCGTCAATGCGGAACTGCTGATTGACCATGCATGGGGATGGGAGCCCACAACAATCGACCTCATCAAACAGTACAAACCCGAAACAAACAGCCTGTGTTCTGGTCAGGTACTCCATTGCCCTTATGATGCCGAAAAAGCAAAACTCATTGTTAAAGAAATGACAGACCTGCTCGCGCTTGATTTGGTAGATAAGCATCTTGTTACAAATCAAATAGTACTTAATATCGGATATGACATAGAAAATTTGATAAATTCGGAAGCCACTGAAACATACAAAGGTGAAGTCACTACAGACCGTTACGGGCGGAAAGTCCCCAAACATGCACATGGAACTACTAATCTGGATGAACCATCTTCCTCAACAAAACTAATCATGGATGCAGTCATGGCGCTCTATGACCGCATTGTTGATAAAAATCTGCTGGTGCGGCGGATTACTGTGACTGCAAACCATCTCACCGATGAAACTGCTATCCGTGCAGGCAAACAGGAGAATTTTGTCCAAATGGATTTATTTACCGATTATGAGGCATTGGAAAAGCAGAAACAGGAAGATGAGGAAAAGAAGAAAAAAGAACGTGCCTTGCAGGAAGCCGTCTTATCCGTAAAGAAGAAATTTGGAAAAAATGCCATTTTAAAAGGAATAAACCTGGAGGAAGGCGCGACAGGTATGGATAGAAATAACCAAATCGGAGGTCATCGGGCATAATGGGAAAATATGATGATATTATTAATCTTCCACACCATGAATCCACAAAACATCCAAAAATGCCGGCTTTGGACAGGGCTGCCCAGTTTTTGCCCTTTGCCGCACTGACAGGGCATAATGCGGCAATCATGGAAACAGCACGGCTGACAGATAACAGGATGGAACTGGACGAAGTTAGGAAAGAAGAACTGAATGAACACTTACAGCTCATCAAGGAGCATCTTGTGCAAAAGCCGCAGGTAAGCATTACTTATTTTGTTCCTGATGCTCAAAAAGAAGGCGGCGCCTATTTCACCATAACGGGAACCATAGGAAAGATAGAGGAAACCCAGCATCAGGTTATTATGGAAAACGGGACCATTATTCCTATGAATGACATTTATGAGATTGAAAGCTCTTTCTTTATTTCGAATAGACAGCTATAATAAGATTATTAAGACGTATGGCGTCAAACATGGAGGGATGCTGTTATGAAAATAAAAAAGCGGATTTTTGAGATCATACAGATTGGAAAAAAGGATGATTTTGCGAGCAAATTTTTTGATATTTTCATTGTCGTTACCATAACAGTAAATATATCAATTTTATTTTTGGAAACATTTTCTGAGTTGGCTTTATATTATCCTGTTTTACATACGATAGAGATAATCACGATCTTTATCTTCTGTGTAGAATATCTTTTACGAATCTGGACAGCAGACTATCTGTATCCTGACAAGAAAAAAGGAAAGGCGGTTCTGAAATTTTTATTGTCCTATGACGGCGTAATTGACCTGCTGACTATTTTGCCATTCTTCTTTTTATCAGGCTTTGTTGCATTTCGAATGCTAAGAGTCGTCCGCATTTTTAACTTGTTTAGGATTAACGCAAAATATGATTCATTTAATGTGATCACCACTGTCCTGTATGATAAAAAAGACCAGATCCTATCTTCTGTATTTATTATACTAATCTTAATGATGGCATCATCACTGTGTATGTACAGCGCAGAACACGAAATCCAGCCGGATAAGTTCAACAATGCTTTCTCCGGTATCTGGTGGTCAGTGTCTACACTGCTGACTGTTGGGTACGGCGATATTTATCCTGTAACGGCTCTCGGTAAATTCATGGCAATCATTATCGGCTTCCTAGGAGTCGGAGTCGTTGCGATTCCGACCGGTATTATCAGTGCGGGATTTGTGGAACAGTATACAAAGATAAAGACGGTAAGTAACTATGAAGAGGAGGCGAATATCAAGTTCGTCACACTAACAGTAGATAATACAGCATATTGGAAAAATAAAACAGTAAAAGACTTAAAACTTCCGCAGGGACTCATTCTTGCCCTTATTCTGAGAAAAGAAGAGGTCGTCATTCCGAAGGGGGATGTGGTTTTCATGGCCGGTGACAGATTAGTTTTGGGTGCAGAGGCTTTTCAGGATGAAATCAATATCAAATTGAAAGAAATCATTGTCAAACAGATGCATTCATGGAACGGGCAGGCAATTAAGGATATGGATATTTCCAGACAGACAATTATCCTGATGATTCGACGGAAAAACAGAGTAATCATTCCTAATGGTGATACCATTATAAAGGAGGGTGATGTGGTTATTCTGTATTCAAAACATAATTTAAAGGAAAGTATAAATATTAATATATAAAGAACGAATGTTCTAATGAGCGATATATATGAAATTGAAAGCGCTGTCCTTGACAATGCTGTATATTAGCAGCCAAGAGAGAGTTTCAAGTTTTGTGTAAACTCAAAATCTGATATAAGATATATGAATAGTTGCTTAAGGGGTGGATGCC
>JAIEDW010000081.1 GCA_029067805.1 Lachnospiraceae bacterium | reverse complement strand
GTTATAACGGATGAGATATACGCGAGAATAAACGGCTGCTCCTACGTGGAAAATGAGGAGATTGCGCTCGAGGATCTGCGTTATCTTCAAGTGCTTTATGTAGGGTTTGATGCAGAGGAACATGTAGGAGAGCTGATTGTCAATAAGGCGATTGCCGATGATATTCTTGAAATAATGCGTGTGCTTTACGAGAACAGATATCCAATTGAGCGCATGGAACTTGTTGATGAGTACGGCGGAGATGATGAACTGTCCATGCGGGCAAACAACACGTCAGCGTTCAATTACAGACCAGTGGAAGGCTCGAACAAGCTCTCAAGGCATAGTTACGGGATGGCGATCGATATTAATCCGTTCTATAATCCGTGTGTGCGCAAGTACTCCGACGGAAGCTCTAAAAGCTTTCCGGAAGGAAGTGACGAATATGTTGATAGAAGCAAGGATTTTCCGTATAAAATAGACAAGGAAGATTTGTGTTATCAGCTTTTTACGGAACACGGCTTTCGGTGGGGCGGCGCATGGAATAACCCACAAGATTATCAACATTTTGATAAGGAACCAAACAAATAAGGGAGGCACGAAAACAATGAATGATACAAAAAATGTACTGGTTGTGGTAGATATGCAAAAGGATTTTATTGACGGCGCACTTGGGACAAGCGAGGCGGTGCAGATTGTTGACAATGTGGCGGAGATGATAAAGGGCTTTGACGGAGAAGTCGTATTTACGCGCGATACGCATTTTGATAATTATCTGGAAACACAGGAGGGAAAAAAGCTTCCCGTGCCGCATTGCATAAAAGGAAGCGACGGGTGGCAGATTGACAAAAAGCTTGAGGCATTGCGCCTTGATGAAAAGAAAGTATTTGATAAACTGACCTTTGGTTCCGTGGAGCTTGCGGATTATTTGAAATCACTTGCGTCGCTTGAGTGCGTGACGTTGATCGGACTCTGTACGGACATCTGTGTCATTTCCAATGCGCTTTTAATCAAGGCAAATCTGCCGGAGGTGACAATCCGCGTTGTAGAGCGCTGCTGCGCGGGCGTGACGCCCGAAAGTCATAAAAATGCGCTTGAAGCAATGAAAATGTGCCAGGTTGAAGTAGTATAGTTGTATTTTTATCGGTCAAAAGACGTTCTCCGAGAAGCGGAAGGCGTCTTTTTTTATGCCTTTTTATAGGTGCAACACCCTCTTTTTAATATAAACAATAAAAATTTATCGAAAAACAATAAAAAAGTATTGCAAAACGATAGCGAAAGTGATATGCTTAACAAAGCAAAAGGAAAGAACAGGAAATTTATTTTGGATTGGAGGAATGATATGAAAAAGGAAACGGTGGCAGTGATTACAAAGTATCTTCTCGACATCATGTTTTTTGCAGGTATCATCGTGACGATCACTTTACCATGGTCTGTAAAACTGGTGGCGGACTTTATTCACTTTGAAGATTTTGAGGACCGGTACATGGAAGTCGTGAGCATCTATTTTGTGCTCGGAATTCTCGCGGTATTGATTTTGGGGGAACTGCGGAAGATGTTTCGCACCGTGTTAAAAAATGACTGCTTTGTCAGGGAGAATGTGGTGAGTCTTCAACGCATGGGAACCTACAGCTTTGTCATTGCGGCGGTCTGCCTACTGCGGTTGTTTTTGTATACAACAGTTGCCGTGCTCGTACTTGTCCTTGTCTTTGTCATCGCGGGATTGTTTAGCAAGGTGCTCGCGTTTGTGTTTGACAAAGCAGTGGACTATAAGCTTGAGAATGATTTAACAATCTAGGAGGCAGGACAAAATGGCAATTATCATAAATCTTGATGTAATGATGGCAAAGCGCAAGGTCGGGTTGACGGAGCTTGCAAAAGACGTTGATATTACGCTTGCAAACCTGTCGATTCTAAAAAACAATAAGGCGAAGGCGGTGCGGCTTTCGACGCTTGATGCAATCTGTAGGGCTTTGGATTGTCAGCCGGGGGATATTTTGGAGTATGTTCCCGATGATGACGACAAAGAGGATTAAATAATAGAGGAAAATGGAGGAGAAAAATGGACGGTAGTGGAATAAATATCGGTGTACAGAATGGAATGGACTGGGTGAGTGAGCCCAAAATCAATCATGAGGCGGAAACAGAAAAGCTTTCCAAAAAGCAAGAACGTTTTCGGCAGTTTCGTATGGGAAGTCTGATTTATGCTTTGGTTTATACGTTTTGCCTGTTTCGCAATTCAGCGGGGATTACCTACCCTTTTTTCGTTGGCGCAACCCTCTTGTATTTTGGCTATTATACCAAAAAGTATACGGAGAGTTGTGCAAGAGAGCGTAGTTTGTGGACAAAAGCATCATGGTACAGACGCTTCTTGGTGGCATCGGCGCTTATCCTGGGCGCGTTAAACTGTATGACAGACTCGGGAGTGTTACTGTTTTTCAACAAAGCATTGATGTATATGATACTTGGCGTGCTGCTTTTGCAGACATGGCATGATATCTCCGGTTGGAGTATCGCCGCGCACTTAAAAGGACTTTTTCATCTTGGAATCGGCATGATCGGTCAGATTCTGGCGCCTTTATATGATTGGGGAGCAGCAAAAAAGCTCGCCGTGCTAAGGGGAGAAAAGAAAGAAAAAAAGGATCATTCCCACAGCACACACATTTTATTCTGCATCTGCGCAGGACTGGTGATCAGTATTCCGTTAATCTGTGTTTTATTGATGCTGCTCGGCAGTGCGGATGTTGTCTTCTATAATTTGGTGTGCGACATTTTCAGTTTTACAATTGACATATCCGTTGACCATGTTATGATTTTTATACAGGATTTTTTGTCGGCGGCATTTCGTGTTTTACTTTTGTTTGTGCTTTCCTATGGTACACTCTGCTATTGCAATGACAAGGAAGATATGAAGCGTGTTGATGATATGGCAGTGCGAAGCGCAAATAAATTTGACGTGTATATTGCGATGACAGTCAGTGTGCTGGTGTGTGTTCTTTATCTTGTGTTTTCGGTAATTCAGATTTTCGGACTTTTCATGGGACGCTTAAAGCTTCCCGAGGGTTATACTTATGCGGAATACGCAAGAACGGGATTTTTTCAGCTTGTATTTGTGAGTCTGATCAATATTGTGCTCGTGTTGTGCATTCTCGCGTATTTTGAAATGGGAAAGGCGTTAAAGGCAGTGCTTTGTGTGATATGCGGATGTACTTATATTATAGAAGCGTCAAGTCTGTTCCGTCTATTAATGTATATTAATATGTATCACCTTACATTTACGAGAGCACTTGCGATGTGGGGACTTTTGGTGATAGCCATTGTGATGGGAGGCGTGATTTGCTGTATCTTCCGTCCGCAATTTAAGCTGTTTCAATATGGGCTTGTGACAGTGGCAGTGTGCTGGATTGCTTTTTCCGCGGCGCACCCCGACTACTGGATTGCAAAATACAATATTGCAAGGAGCAAAACATACGAAAATGTGGATACTTATTATATCAAAAACTCGTTGTCACTTGATGCGGCGCCAGCGTTAGTGGAAGCGAACTTGGATTTTGCGGATGAGTATGGTGAAATGAACGGAAGATATAAGAAATGGGCGCTTG
>JAIEDW010000080.1:1408-6924 GCA_029067805.1 Lachnospiraceae bacterium | reverse complement strand
TTACATGATTGGCTGCATCAATGAGATTGGCGCCCGTCAAAAAGCAGATAATGTGAGCGGACTTTTGGGTATTGCAGGTTTAAAAGATTATTTTGCGCAAGATCGCGCGATGTTTCCAAACGGTTATTTGATGCGCCTTGGCCTTGATGATTTTAAGGAGATCAACGAAAAGCTCGGAAGCGATTACGGCGATTTAATTTTAAGGCACACTGCCGAATGCATTACCGCGTGTCTGCTTCCCGAACAAAAGCTGTACCGCGCAATTGCAGATGAATTTCTCATTGTAAATTTTTCGGAGCGCAATATCGAAGATGCCGTTGAGCAGTACCGGCATATCCGTCAGGCAATCGACAGTTTTGTAAAACAAAATAATTATAAAGTCATCTACACAATCTCCGGCGGGATCTTAAGAAACGAGCAATTTGCCACAGCCTCATTTTCCGATGCCATGAAGTTTTCCGAGTTTTCCCTAAGTGAAGCGAAGCGACACGGAAAAAACTGCTGTTACATATTCCGTTCTGAAGATTACGATAAGTTCTTGAGAAAGCGCAGGCTTTCACAGCTTTTACGGCGTGCTGTTACACATGGCTTCGATGGTTTTGAGGCGTACCTGCAGCCATTGGTCAATACAGACACAGGCGCGCTTTACGGCGCCGAATCGCTGATGCGTTTCACAACGGAAGAGTTTGGCATGATCTCTCCCGCCGAGTTTATTCCGATTTTGGAGGAAACGGGACTCATCGTTCCTGTGGGAAAATGGATGCTTAATACAGCGCTGTTATTCTGCCACGAAATTATAAAAACCGCTCCGGATTTCAAGATCAGCATCAATATTTCTTTCGTTCAGTTACTAAAGAGTAATATTATCATTGAGATTTTAAATGCAGTCGATCGATATCAGATTCCGCCCGCAAATGTCATTATTGAACTGACGGAAAGCGGACTTGTGGAACAGGACAACCGCATCTCTAAACTTTGGGCTCATTTAAAGAATGCGGGAATCCATCTTGCACTTGATGATTTCGGAACAGGCTACTCAAACTTCCATTATTTCTATGAGTTAAAGCCCGATATCATCAAAATTGACCGCTCCTTTACTTTAAGGGCAATCGCAAACGATTATGAATTTAATCTGCTTTCATTGATGAGCAGTATGGCACACAGCATGAATCTGCGGATCTGTGTGGAGGGCATAGAAACCGAAAGCGAACTGGAACGAATGAAAGGACTTCCACCCGATTATTGTCAGGGATTTTATTTCGGCAAGCCATGTCCGTTTGACGAGTTTATAGAACGTTTTATATCTTAATTGTTTCTTTTAGCATGAAAAAATGTGCGCACCCAAAAGATGCGCACATTTTTTTCATTCGATTTTTTTATGCAAACGGATTTTCCGTCGGATACGGAAGCGTCTTCGGCTGATTATAATTCAAATCCTCTACCGGTACGCCAATATACTTAAATACCTCATAAAGCGCCTTTCCGAAATGACCGAATGCCACAGCTCCGTGGTGCGGATAATTCTTTTCGATCAATACATGTCTGTAGAAACGCTGCATCTCAGGAATTGCAAACACACCAATACTTCCAAAGGACTTTGTCGCTACCGGAAGCACTTCGCCCTGTGCGATGTACGCACGAAGCTTGCAGTCTGCCGTTGACTGTAAACGATAGAATGTAATATCGCCCGGGATAATATCGCCCTCAAGCGTTCCCTGTGTCACTTCCTCGGGAAGTGTTCTTGCCATGATCATCTGATACTTCATGTTGCAGAAGCTAAGCTTCTTTGTATTGGTGTTTCCGCAGTGGAAGCCCATGAAAGTATCGTTATGTGTATAGTCAAATTTGCTCTTAATCGACTCCTGATACATATCTGCCGGAACGGTGTTGTTGATATCGAGAAGCGTAACAGCATCCTGGCTTACGCATGTACCGATAAACTCGCTGAGACAGCCGTAAATATCAACTTCACAGGAAACGGGAATGCCCATACCTGTCAGACGGCTGTTTACATAACAAGGAACAAAACCAAACTGTGTCTGGAACGCAGGCCAGCACTTTCCTGCGATCGCAACATACTTTCTATATCCCTTATGCGCATCAATCCAGTCAAGGAGTGTCAGCTCATACTGTGCAAGCTTCGGAAGGACCTCCGGCTTTAAGTTGCCCTCGCCAAGCTCTGCTTCCATTTCCTTAACCTTTGCGGGGATTCTCTCATCACCCTCATGCTTTTTAAATGCTTCAAAAAGATCCAGTTCGGAGTTCTCCTCAATCTCAACACCGAGATTGTAAAGCTGCTTAATCGGCGCATTGCATGCGAGGAAGTTTAAAGGTCTGGGACCAAATGAGATAATCTTTAAATCGGAAAGCCCGATGATTGCCCTTGCGATCGGCAAAAATTCGTTGATCATATCGGCACACTCTTCTGCCGTACCAACAGGATACTCGGGAATATATGCTTTGATATTGCGCAGCTTCAGATTATAGCTTGCATTGAGCATTCCACAGTAAGCATCGCCACGTCCACCAACCAGATTATTCTGTGTTTCCTCTGCCGCCGCAATAAACATGGACGGACCGTCAAAGTGCTTTGCAAGCAGTGTTTCCGAAATCTCGGGACCAAAGTTTCCAAGATAAACGCAGAGCGCATTGCATCCTGCCTTCTTAATGTCCTCAAGCGCCTGTACCATATGTATTTCGCTCTCCACAATACACACAGGGCATTCATAAATGGAATCCGCACCGAATTTCTTCGTGTACGCACTGACCAATGCCTTTCTTCTGTCTACCGATAAGCTTTCCGGAAAACAATCACGACTTACAGCTACAATTCCGACCTTTACTTGTGGCAAATTATTCATTTTTAAATCCTCCTGTTCCAAACCTGTATCACACATTTTATTTTTACAGATATCAAATTGTGCTCGTGCACATTCGGTATCCTATTACTATCATAATTGATGTGTATACAAAAATCAAGTATTATTTCTTTTTCGTCAAAAGATTATATTATGACAATTGTGCTTTTTTACGCGTGCAGCGCACGGTTTGCGTGCCGTAAAAATATTTTTCTTGCAAAATGTGATACGTGCACATATAATAATACTTAGTAACTGACCAATTGAAAAGGAAAAGGGAAAACGCAAATGGCTACCATAAAAGAAATTGCGGCGCTTGCGGGGGTATCCCGCGGAACCGTTGACCGTGTACTGAATAACCGCGGCTCTGTCAATCCGGACACCGAAGAAAAAATAAAAGAAATCGCAAAGGCGCTTGACTATAGACCAAATAAGGCAGGTCTTGTACTGGCTGCCCAAAAGAAAAAAATAAAGCTGGGTGTCATTATTTTTTCGTCAGAAAATCCATTCTTTTCCGACGTGCTGCATGGCATTAACGAAAAAACGGAAGAACTTGCCGGCTACAGCTGTACCGTGATCGTAAAACAAATCCATATCAATACGGACGAACAGCTAAAAGCAATCGACGAGCTTGTCGCCGCAGAGGTAAATGGCATCGCCCTTGCGCCCTGCAACGATGAACGCATACGAAACCGAATCAATACGCTTTTTGAACAGGGAATTCCGGTTGTCACGCTGAACACGGATATTGAAAATTCAAAGCGTATCGCTTATGTCGGAAGCAACTATACAAAGAGCGGCGCTACTGCCGCGGGACTTCTTCGTCTTATGACAAGCGGTGAAGTATACATTGGTATCCTCACAGGTTCCGCCGATATTTTATGTCATACGGAGCGCATTGCCGGATTTTCCAATACACTTCGTCCGTATTCCGACACCATTCACATTGTTTCTGTCACGGAAACACATGATGACGAAATTGAAAGCTATGAAAAAACGAGTACCCTGTTAAAAGAGCATCCCGAAATAAATGCGCTTTACTTTGCGGCAGGCGGCGTGTATGGTGGATGTCGCGCCGTGTCCTCTCTCGGTCTCGATCGGAAGCTTAAAATTATTGCTTATGATAAGGCAGACACGACAGAACAGTTTTTGAAAAACGAAATTCTGTCAGCAGTGATCTGTCAGCAGCCGCACACACAAGGAAAAAAGCCGCTCGATCTTCTTTTTTCATATCTCACAACCGGAGAATTGCCCGAAAAAGAATATCATTACACGGCTGTGGATATCCGTATACTGGAAAATATTTAGATTGATAATCTCAAAAACATCTTATTGAAACTCAACCATATTTGGTCGAAACCGCAGCGGGAGCATACCTGTCTGGAGTTTTTTGTTCGTTCTTGATTCGATTGCGATCGTCTTGCAGAACCGCCGAAAAAGCTCCTGATATTCTTTCTCCGCCGCGGTTATTTTTATCTGATCACTGTCAAATTCCATGCCCTCAGCAAGATACCACGGCTGAAACTTGGGATGGAGTCCGTACGTGTCTGTATTTTCATCATATATGATAAAGTTCTCCATCGGCAGTCTGTCCGAAAAATGCGGCATAATAAACGGCAATATATGATGCTTTGCATCAATCTTGGCATATAAGATGCCACTCTCCAATTCCAAAAAACGCGTAAATTGAAGCATACGACTTACTTCATTGTTGGACGCTCTTGCATATTTAAAAGTTCTCTGCACACAATCTTCTCCAAGCCTGTCCATGATATTTGGGTCATTTGTTTGAAGACCAAGTACAATGGTATGATATACCGCATCTGCCTTATCCTCAAAACACGATGCCATAGCCAGACATAACTGATAATACGTTTCCTCACCCAATCGGCCCTTGACTGTACCTATCACCTTAGCGGCATTGTCATCATTCGTTTCCAACGTCGTATACTCCGTAAAAAGACGGTACATATCCGGTTGTTTTGTCGCCAGATGCAGCAAAGCATGACTTTCTATTTTCTGTTCTTTTTTAAAGCGGTACGCCTCGTATACACCGTTTAGGATTCCCTCTATGCTGTCCTCACATAAAAACACACGTTCATCCATATGCCGCCTTCCTTTCTTCCACCATGCCAAACAGTCCCGCATTTTCTTGTGTATCGTCAAACAGCGATAACTGCTTGTACGTCATGCCGTCTTTGTCAAAGGGCAGTTTTTCATGCTCCGCCAAAAGATTTCTCGTGATGTAGTTCTCCTCGATTTTCGTATTGTACATCATCTTTCCGCTGCATGTGATAAAATACAACGCTCGTTTGAGCACGACGCCCATTTTCTTTAGGCTGTCAAAATCAAGCGCACCTGTTCTTCTTGCCTTGCAGATACGCTGCGCGCTTTTTACGCCAATTCCCGGAACGCGCAAAAGCATATGATAATCGGCTCTGTTTATCTCCACGGGAAACTGCTCTAAATGCTGAAGCGCCCAGTCGCACTTGGGATCTAAAAGAATATTAAAATTTTGATGTTTTTCGTTCAAAAGTTCACTCACGCGAAAACTGTAATACCGAAGCAGCCAGTCCGCCTGATAAAGCCTATGCTCCCGAAGAAGCGGCGATGCCTCTCTCACAGACGGAAGCGCCTTATCCTCGTTAATTCCCACAT
>JAIEDW010000080.1:0-1398 GCA_029067805.1 Lachnospiraceae bacterium | reverse complement strand
TTCCCACATATGCCGAATAAAACACCCTCTTTAATTCAAATTTGTCATACAGCCCCTCCGCCACCGACATGATCTGATAATCACTCTCCGGCGTCGCGCCGATGATCATCTGCGTGGACTGCCCTGCCGGTACAAACGACGGCGCATTCTTATAAAGGGCAAGCTCCTGTTTTCCCTGTGCGATACCATTTTGTATCTGACGCATCGGCTTTAAAATATTGCTTCGATGCTTGTTTGGCGCCAACATTGCAAGACTTTGCGCCGTTGGCAGTTCTAAGTTCACGCTCATTCTGTCCGCAAGATAGCCTGTCTGCTGAATGATGACGGGGTCCGCGCCCGGAATTCCCTTTACATGAATATAGCCGCGAAACCGATATACATTCCGCAGCTTATATAACGTCTGATAGATCAGCTCCATCGTATAAGTCGGATTGTTGACAATCCCCGAGCTTAAAAAAAGCCCCTCGATATAATTGCGCCTATAAAAATTCATGGTAAGCTCACAAATTTCATCCGGCGTAAAGGTGGCTCTCGGTACATCATTGCTCTTACGGTTGACGCAGTATTTACAATCGTAAACGCACTCGTTCGACATCAAAATCTTTAATAGGGAGATACATCTTCCGTCCGACGAAAAGCTGTGACAAATGCCGGCTGCAACACAGTTTCCCATATCGCGCCCGTTTCCTTTTCTGTCAACGCCTGAGCTTGTACATGCCACATCATATTTTGCCGCATCTGTAAGGATTTCAAGCTTCTCCATAATGGATTTTGCCGCTGTCGGATACAGCTCTATATTCATTTCTTTTTTTGCAATCGCACGGCTTGGCGTCGGTTTCAGTGAAAGTTCTCCCATTGTATGCTTCCTCTTTTCGAATACAACATCAGAATTTATGTTCGAATTTATAATAGCATACATTTGTTCGAATTTCAAGCGGTTTTCGAAAATTTGTTTCCTTAAGATATCTCGTTGATCAATTCCAATATCTTTAACACATTTCTTTTCTGGAAATCGGTGTATTTATTCAGCATCTTATTGATATACAGGTTGCACGGATCCTCGCCACTTGATCCCGCAAGAATATAATCGCATCTTACTTCAAGCGCTTTTGCAATGCGGTAAAGTACATCAACAGTAAAACCTTTTTTGCCTTTTTCAATCTCATATAAAAATTTTGTCGAAATTTCTGCTTTTGTGGCAAGCTGTTCTCTTGTATACTCTTTTGTTACCCGAAGTTCCTGTATTCGTGCTCCTGCCTCTTGATATAAATCACTATTCAACATTGTAAGCACGCCCCTTTTCCTTTCAATACTCATTTTCGCATACACAAAGCTGTCCAGTCTATGAACTGCCGCGAAAAAAGCTACGAATAAGATAACCTTGCTTATATCATACAA
>JAIEDW010000008.1 GCA_029067805.1 Lachnospiraceae bacterium | reverse complement strand
GGAAAACTTTATGCAGACGATTTGGTCAATCCAACAACAGCAATGGCTATTCTTGGAGATTTTGCCTTTTTTGCCGGAAAACCCAGCATGGAGTTCGTATCTTACAAACCGAATTGGTGTAAGCAGGATTTTATGATTATGGTTCCGCAAAACGAAGACTGGCAGAATGCAATCATATCATTTTACGGGAGTAAAGCAAAAATTGTTTCACGTTATGCGATAAAGAAAGAACCTGATATTTTCGATAAGATAAAACTGGAAAAAGCAATTTCTGCTCTTCCAAAAAAATATCAGCTTTGCATGATTGACGAGCCGTTATATGAAATGTGTAAGGCAGAAACATGGAGTGTAGATTTGGTATCACAATTCTCAAATTATGACACATATCACAAACTTGGATTAGGTGTGGTAATATGCCACAATAATAGAATTGTATCTGGCGCTTCCTCTTACTCCAGATATCGGGAAGGAATTGAAATCGAAATTGATACCAAAGAAGAATATCGCCGAAGAGGGCTTGCCTATGTATGCGGGGCTAAACTGATTCTTGAATGCCTAAATCGGAATTTATATCCCAGTTGGGATGCACAGAACAAATTTTCTGTTTCTTTAGCAGAGAAGCTAGGATATCATTACATTCATACCTACACGGCTATTGAAATATGGGGATATTAAACTTTTAAAATTATAATCGAAGCCTCCGCAGTTATTTTTAGATAAGCTCATGTTTCTTTAACCTAGATCTGATCGCACCATTTGTCCTGCCATGTTCTCTTGCAATTTCAGATATTTTCATACCGGATTGAAATTCCCTGATTAGACTATTATCCTCTTCCTCCGTCCATGAAGCACCGGCATTACTATTACTATTTCTTATAATAGAGATATCGTTTTCTTCAGATGGTGCACTGATAACGGAATCCGGATTTTCTGAAAGAAATGTTGTAATCACTTCAATGAAACGTTCCCCATACTTACTATACTTATTCTCTGCGACGCCCGACACCGTAAGCATTTCCTGTTTATTCTTAGGTGTTTTTGCACACATATCAATCAAAGTCTTATCGCTGAAAATAATATATGGCGGCATCGCCTCCTCTTTTGCAATCACTAACCGCAACTGGCGAAGTTTTTCAAACAGCTTATATCCTGCACTTGTAAGAGAATCCGTACTTCTTTTCTTTTTGGTCGCGCTGCTTGCGGCTTTCTCTTTTTGAGTAAATGTTCTGACGATAACTTGGGTATTTTCGTTCTTGAGTTCACTGATATCCCCCATTTGAAGCACACTATATTCTCCGTCTGTTTGAATAATATAACCTTCCTCTAACATTTGATTTATTAGCAAACGGAGCTCCGCCTCGCTTCTGTGCGATAAGGCGCCATATGACTTATAATTGATTGCGCCGACTTCCCTCAATCGGGCACGGTTTGCTCCTAACAGCGTTCCGAGCACAATGTGCAATCCATATCT
This sequence comes from Lachnospiraceae bacterium, assembly GCA_029067805.1. GTDB lineage: Bacteria > Bacillota > Clostridia > Lachnospirales > Lachnospiraceae > COE1. Next base: position 676 of record JAIEDW010000008.1, on the reverse strand, counting down.
GCCTCTTGTTTCCGCAATGCAGTTAATCACCCACTTTGTATCAGCAGTCATATCAGTCTCCAAATATTCCCGATGGCAGTTTCCGCAATTATCGCATGGGGTATTTGTTTTTTCACCAAAGTATTCCAGTATGTAACATCTAAGACAGGAGGTGGTTTTGCAATATCCTTCCATAACATGAAGCCGATGTGCATCTCTTTGTTTGATCAGCTCTATATCCTCTGCATCCGTACCTTCAAATTCCTTCTTGTCCAAAAGAAATTTATTAATCATTACGTCCTTTGCCGAAAATAAAAGAATGCATTGTGCGTTTTCACCGTCACGCCCTGCACGGCCCGCCTCCTGATAGTAGTTTTCCATGCTTTGCGGCATATTGTAATGAATAACAAATCTTACGTTTGACTTGTCAATTCCCATACCGAATGCGTTGGTTGCTACCACAATCTGTGCTCTGTCGTAAATAAAATCTTCCTGATTTTTCTTCCGTTCCGCATTATCTATTCCGGCATGATACCTTGTAACCAAAACGCCTCTCCCAAGCAGTTTTTCATACAACGTATCTACATTCTTTCTTGTGGCGCAATATATAATTCCGCTCTCGTTTGAATGTTTCTCAATATAGTCTATAATAAAGTCATCTTTATGCTTTCCGGCAAGATGTTCTACACTATAATAC
>JAIEDW010000079.1 GCA_029067805.1 Lachnospiraceae bacterium | reverse complement strand
ATTCAGATGGAGAAATGATAGGTGTCTATGCTGCCGATTTAAAACTTGATTTTCTTCAGAACTTAATTGGGGAATATTCCGATGAAGAGGATGGAAAGATTTCATTTGTAATTGATGGTGAGGGCGCAGTGGTGGCGCATCCCGATATTACACAGATTGAGGAATTATACAATTACAAGGATTTGACCAAGACAGTTTCGGTTAAGGATAATGCGGGAAATTCGGTTACAGATGCAGACGGGAATATTGTTACGGAGGAATCTTCCTTGGAAGTTTCCGATGGTTTTAAACAGGTGATCACAGATGTAATGGCGGGGAAAAGCGGCAGTACAAAAATATCTTATGATGGAACAACGTACTATGCCAGCTATACTACGATTCCGCTCTCAGGAGAGTCGGATCCGTGGTCTTTGATCACACTGCATAAGAAAAGCGCGGCTATGGCAATGGTAAATAATCTGCTCATTATCACAATTATTATTTCCCTTGTTGTCATTGCAGTTGCGATATTTATTGTGATCTATCTTGCGCGCAAATTGACAACACCGGTTGTTTCTATGACAGAGTTGATGAAAGAAGCATCTGAGGGAGATTTTTCCTTGAAAGCAGATGTGAGCAGCCAGAATGAAGTCGGGCAGCTTGCAAAGAGTTTTAATGTCATGGCAGATAAGATTTTCGGCGTCCTTGCCCGTATGATGGATTCTACAAAAGGATTGCTTGAATGCTCCGATAAATTACAGGATGTCGAGGCAAATGTAGTGAATTTAAGCGGTTCGTTGAATGAGATCACCAATGGTACAGAGCGGCAGACTGCTGATGTCAATAACGTCGTAGTGCGTATGGGAGAGATGGAGGATAAATTCAGGGAGCTGAAATCCAAGAGTGGAACGCTTCTGGATGAGGCGGAACATACGATTCTTTCCGGTAAAGAAGGGGCAAAAGGCATTGAACAATTGGAAGGACAGAGTGGCTATGTAGAGAAAAACGTGGACCTTTCTTATGAAAAGATTAAGACCCTTGAAACCCATTCTTCTAAAATTTCTGATATTATAGACACGATTAACAGTATTTCGGAAGAAACAGGGCTGCTGTCACTGAATGCAAGTATTGAAGCGGCAAGAGCAGGAGAACATGGGAAGGGCTTTGCAGTTGTGGCAGAGTCTATTGGAAAACTGGCAGCAGAATCAACAGCTGCAACAGCAAATATTCAGGGTATTATTGAGGAGCTTTGCAGTGATATCGAAGATACTGTTTCCAATATTGAAGAGGTAAAGAAAGCTGTAACGGCACAGATACAGGCAACGCAGACAGTAAAGAAGATTTTTTTGGACTTTAAAAAACTTGCAGAACAAACAAGTGGTTCCGTAAATGGAATTGATGAGCTGATTGAAGAAATGTACGAGATTGACCGTTCAATCGTGGAAGCGGCACAGAACATTCGGGATATTTCCCAGAAAAACGAAGATTTATCAGAAGAAGCTGCACGCTCGCTGGATGAGGAATTAAAGGATATTCAAAGCAGTGTGCAAAGCCTTGCAACCATTTCGGGTGAGTTCGAACAGGAAATGACAAAATTTAAATTGAGCTGAAATAGGAAGACAGATAAAATGGCGCTTTGAAATAGCTAAAGGCTATGAGGAGCGCTATTTTTACATTGCAAAGAGATATATAATTGTTTATACTTAAGGTAATACATAAGGCTGTATGAGTCGGGAATTTGCGCTGAAACGTCGTAGATTCCGTGGCTGCGTATTTGTGTAAAACGTTTCGGAATGGAGGGAATTATGAAAAAGTTTTTGACAATGTTACTTTCAATTGTTTTGACGGCAAGCCTGTTGACAGGCTGCGGAGGCTCGCCGTTGAAGTCGGACACTATGACTGCGGCAATGCCGGCATATGAAAATAATTATGCGGCGGCAGCTGCAGCAGATGCTGACTATAGTATGGGAATTGCGGAGAATTCCTATGCGATGGAAGCGGCGGAGGATTACGCCGACATAAAGAACGAGGAGACGGATAATGCGACGCAGAACATGGACAGCATGACGCTCTTGGAGGAGAAGCTTGTTTACCACTGCAATCTTTCGATTGAAACGCTTGATTATGCAGGAACCATGAAGTCTGTGAAAGAAGCGATCGCGCAGTACGGCGGCGTTATTCAGTCGGAAAATGAAACCGACAGCAGCTATAATTGGTATTATGAGGATTATCATAAGACACAGGGAACGATGCGCAATTACATAGAAGTGAGAGTTCCATCGGCAAATTATGACAGCTTTGTTTCTTCGCTTGACGGAGTTGGCAAAATTACGTCAAAGTCTACAAGCATTGACAACATCAGCCAGCAGTATTATGACACGACGACACAGATCGATGCGCTTAAAATACAGGAGAAAAATCTTCTTGCAATGATGGAGCAGTGCGATACGATCGAGGATATGCTGACAGTGCAGGAAAGACTTACCACAGTGCAGTATGAGTTGAACCGCCTTCAGACGAATAAGCGTTATATGGATGTTGATGTGGCGTATTCGTATGTAAATATCAACATTGAGGAGGTTATGGAGTTCCGCATTGATGAAGAACCGATTAAGACGAACACCTTCGTTGACCGCCTTATCAACACATTAAAATCAACGGGCAGCGGTTTCCTGACATTCCTTGAG
>JAIEDW010000078.1 GCA_029067805.1 Lachnospiraceae bacterium | reverse complement strand
TTAGCCGTAAGAAATCGGAACATCGGATACGATTTCAATTTCTGATGTTATTGTGATGGAGCCGTCGGCATTGCTTGCGACCGGTGTGCGAAGGATTGTCGTATCGTTGTGCTCGTAAAACAGTGGAAATTCCAGTGTATTATAGAAAAAGTTCTCGTCATTTTGGATATTCAGATATTTGTGATACACATCATATGCCGGTATTCCGTCAAGTTCCTGCAAGATGGAACCGTTGGATTTCGTGACATGAAATTTCCTTCCAAGCGGCTTCCAGCCTGTTACCTTGATGGAATCGACATGAAAATCATCGCCGCCATAAAATAGAATAATGATGGAATGTTTTGAAATTTCGTTTGCCTTTGAGAATACGCAGCAGTCATCGCTTGTAATGTCATCACTGCAAGAAACGCCGCCAAAAACTTGTATATCGTCTCTGAGATCTTTTAGCCCATCGCAAAAGCGGGTTGTTGATTCTTCCGGGATTGTAAAGAACATTTCGATTGCTTTTACCCAGGGATTCTGCTGCGATTCTGATACGATTGTCTGCGTGATGGTATCCACAGGTTCTTTCGACAGATCATACTGGAAAAGTTTCAGTTGTGTGGAAGGAAGTTCAAATACCGTGCAGACTACCGTGATGTCATTCGACAATTCGCAGTCGATAATATTGCCGCTTGTAGAGCAGCCCATATAGGGCGTTTCCGGGAAAATGCGTTCAATCGTATCGCAGACTTTACGAATTACATTGGCGTCCAATACTTCCGAATAAATCTGAAACAGACTTGCTTTCATGCTGTCCGCGTCACATTTCTTTTTAAAATCCAAAAGCTTTTGTGTAAACAGATCGACCTCATCATATTCAAATTGAAATTGTTTCATAATTTATTACCATGCTCCTTTCAAAGTCTTTTCTCCTGTTTTTTATTAATTGCTTTTCACATTTTTATCTTAATATCATATAAAAACGGTTTATGATTTATTACTTTGAAGCTCCGTTTTTCAGCGAAATATTTTTGCTTGCATTCGAAAGCTTACACTCTTTAAAGTCACCCACCATTTTGGAAAACTTTGCGTATCCGTAACTTGCGATATTGAAATCGGGATACTTGCGCATCAGCTTTTGATTCAATTCCCCCACATTCATGACATTATTGTCACATTTTTTTAAGATGGAAATCACTTCTTTTCGGATATCCTCAAGTGTTACGTTGCCTGTCTGGAGATAAGCCGTGACTGTGCTTTCTGAAAACTTGAGCGAGATGGATTTCTTAAACTCAGCTGCCTCCAGAAATTTGGAAAATTTCGTATACTCATAGTTTCTGACATCGAACGAGGGGTACATCTTGGAAAGGCGGCTGCCAAGCTCACCGATATCCATGGAAGTGCCGTCATCGCCGTTATCGCTGATAATCCTGACAATTGCCTGTTCGATTTCAGAGAGTGGTGTGAGTGCGTCCTCTACAGCAGCGGATTTCTTTGATGACGCAGAAGGCTGTGATGACTCCACATTGGATAAGAGGTCGAGGAGCACAAACTTTTCACATGCCGATCGGAACGGCTCGGGTGTTTTGCGTTCCCCCATTCCGATCACATACATTCCCGATTCTCTAAGGCGCATCGCAAGACGCGTAAAATCGCTGTCGCTTGAGGCTAGGCAGAAACCGCTCACATGACCAGAGTACAAAATATCCATCGCATCGATGATCATAGCGGAGTCTGTCGCGTTTTTGCCGCTTGTGTAGCTGTACTGTTGCACGGGATTAATAGAATTGGCGAGCAGCGCGTCTTTCCATTTGGCGGCGTTGGAGCGCGTCCAGTCGCCGTAGATACGTTTGTACGTCACCGTTCCGTATTTGGAAAGCTCACCAAGTATCAACTTTATATAGTCGGCGCTGATATTGTCGCTGTCGATTAAAAGTGCAAATTTCTTTTCTTCCATATGCAATAACCATACCTTTTTTCAGTTTACTATATACAATAGTGTACCATAAACGGATACTGTGAACATTATGACAAAAGTAATAAGATTTTTACTTGATTTTTGTGGGATTTGCTACCACTCTTGTGCACGACAAACAAAATATGGTAGAGAAAATTTGTTCGCAACGCAATATTTAGGGTTAGAAGCACTGGATTTTGTGCGTTTAATCCGCTTTTTGTATTTTGGGCAAAAAAGAAATACTTGTTATTTTAAGACTTTTCGGGTAATATAATAGTTGAAAGTGGTAAAAAGTGGGTGAAAGTGGATTAAAGTGGTACAAAGTTACACGAATTGGTGGTGATTGGCATGTTTA
>JAIEDW010000077.1 GCA_029067805.1 Lachnospiraceae bacterium | reverse complement strand
TTCTTGTACTGTCAGTAAAATAGGTATACAATAAAATCATAGTCAAATACCCCACAGCGATCTGCGGAATATTTGGCCCTCGCGGCATTATTTGCCAAATATTCACGAAAACGCGTCTACTTGGCCCATTTTTCGCGGGAATAAGTATTTTAGGAGGGTTTTATCATGAGTCAACAAACAAAGGAACCAAAAACTTCGAGAAAACGAATTGCTGATGAGATTTTAAGACAAATCGGAAAAAGCGTCGTTCTTGTATTCGTCATTGTTGCAGTAGTCGCGCTCTGTATGGTCGGCTGGTTGGTTATGTCATCTAAGCAGAAAGAGCTGACGCTGCAGTCAGAAGCAGCCGCAAATCAATTGACCGGATTTCTGGAAGGTTACATCAAAGAGGTTGAAGATGTATCTGTTAATCCCGAAATTATCCATGTACTGTCCGAAACAAAAGCAGGCGACGATATTTTAAAAGCCGAAAAAATGGACACTGTTAAGGAAAATCTTGTGAGCATCGCAAATACCGATTCTGAAAATGTCATGGCGGTATGGATTGCCGATATCGACGCAAGCGTGCTGACACAGTCCGACGGATTTACAAGCGGAGAGGGTTGGGACATCACCACCCGTGAATGGTATAAATGTGTTGAAACAAACAAAACCATTTTGACAGAACCATACGTTGACTCTGCCACTGGAAAAATGATCTTAAGCGCCGTATCCCCTGTCAGTGATGCATCGGGCACGATTATTGGCGCTGCGGGAATGGATATTTCATTAGAGCACATGACAAGCGTTATGAGTACATACAAGATTGGTAAAGGCGGTTATGTTCTGCTGTTATCGGGGAGCGGTACATTCCTTTATCATCCGCAGAGCGATATTATTCAGAAAAATATCGCGGACATCAACGTTTCACAGAATGTGAAAGATGCTGTCCTGTCCGGTAACGAAACATTCTTAAAGTACACGGTAAACGGCGTTCCAAAATACGGCGCCGTAAAAGCTGCCGGCAGTACCGGTTATATGATTTTAAGCAATATGCCCATGTTGGAATATTATTCGCTACTAATCGGTATGATGGTTGCCTTAATCCTCATCTTTATTGCAGGCGCTTTCCTCATTACAGTCAGCATCAAGCGAAGCGCCGCAACACTGACAAAACCGATCTTGGAGCTGAATCATATTGCACAGCAGCTTGCTGCCGGAGATTTGGATGTTCATCTTCATATTGAATCTGAGGACGAAATCGGAGAGCTGGGTGAGTCCATTGGAAAAACGGTAAGCCGCCTGAAAGAATACATTGTATACATTGACGAAACTGCCGAAGTACTTGCAAGGATTGCTGACGGAAAGTTAAGCATTGAACTGAAAAATGATTATGTTGGTGAATTTCAGAAAATTAAGGATGCTTTGATCAATATCTCCGATTCCATGAATGAAGTTATGCAGGGCATTTCCGATACCTCGGAACGTGTATCCGTAGGCGCATCGGAACTTGCGTCCGCTTCCCAGATGATTGCCGAAGGCGCGGAACTTCAAGCTGCATCGGTACAGCAGATTGCCGCAACGACAAACACGGTTGCAGACCATGTTGAGAAGAGCCATAAAGACGCGGAACTTTCGGCTGATGCAACACATCAGGTTGCCGCAATGATTGAACAGAATCAAGAAAAAATGACACAAATGATGAATGCAATGGAAGAAATACGTCAGACCTCACAGCAGGTTGTCGGAATCATTCAGACCATTGAAGAAATCGCAGAACAGACCAATCTCCTGTCACTGAACGCTTCTATCGAAGCCGCTCGTGCAGGCGAGGCTGGAAAAGGCTTTGCAGTCGTGGCTGATGAGATTGGAAAACTTGCATCGGAGAGCTCGAAAGCGGCAAGTACAACAAGAGATCTGATTGAAGTTTCCATGGAAGAGATTAACAAAGGAAACACGATTGCTGAAAGCACCATGAGCTCGCTCAAGGAGTCAGTAGGTGCGGTGAACCGCGTAACTGAAATGAGTAAGAGAACTGCCGAGAACGCAGCCGTTCAGGCGGAAAGCATGGAACAGCTTCGGGTAGGCATCGATGAAATCGCACGTGCAATACAGGACAATTCCGCTGTATCCGAGGAAACATCCGCAACATCGGAAGAGCTTGCATCACATGCACATACATTAAATAGTATGGTACAGAAATTTGAGTTGAAGCATTAAATTAAAATGAATTCAAAAACTCCCCTACAGGCATCATTGCCTATAGGGGAGTTTTTATTATCCCTCGATTGCGATATAATGGTTCTTTTCTTCCACGACCTTTTTCTCCTCTTTCGGGATTTGGAATGTCAGGATGCCGTTCTCATACCGCGGATGAACGTCCTCTTCCGTCACATGTGCTCCTACATAATAGCTGCGGCTCATGCTGCCGGCGTAGCGCTCACGTCTGATGTAATTTCCTTTCTCATCCTTTTCATCCTTATTGAGATCTTTCGCCGCACTGATGGTCAGATAACCGTTATCCAACTGCATTTTAATCTCATCCTTTTGGAAACCGGGCAGATCAATGTCTACCTCGTATCCCGCGTCTGTTTCCTTTACGTCGGTCTTCATCATATTTTTTGCATGGTTTCCGTATAAAGCTCTGTCAATATCTGGAAATGCAAAATCCTCCATAAAGTTGTCAAATAAGCTTCCTCTAAAAATGCTTGGCATCATCATAAGTCATATCTCCTTTCAAAATTGAATGTTGTTTCTCTTTGTTATAGTTGTAATATAACACATGTATTAGCACTCGTCAATGGTGAGTGCTAATAATTTTTATAAACTTTCTATAAACTTCCGTTTTATGCAGTTTGTAGGTGCTTATATTATGTCAAAAATCTTAAAAAGTATCCCATTTGACACAAGATTGACACAAATTTTTTTAAATTCCTGATAATTTTCGTTTATCTCCTAAACTTGCCTTTTTTGTCTACTTCTAGCGATGCAGCAGTCTTATACATAAACCACGATATACAAAAAAGCCTCGAATTGATATCTAATGAATAATCATACCATTCAGGCTTGTTCACTCCGACAATATATGATAAAATTTTCACATGGAACAATCGTGTTACAAGGTGGAGAATCTCCCTAACTTGATAAAGAAGGGAGGTGGTGCAATGAGTACATACGAAGTTTTAACACTGTTAATTCTTTTCGGAACATTTCTTGTCGCACTGCTTGCCTACATAGATAGGAACAACAAGCGAAAATAAATAAGCCTACCTTGTACTTGGCGGTCTAGGTAGGCTTTAGCCATACTTTGGAGGTCAACCACTTTGTGGGCGATTGCTCCTTTTATATCTATACTATAACATTTTATGTTCTTAATTGCAAGTAACGCCAGCTTTATTGTGTAAAAAAACCACAAAGCATTCGTTTTATCACATTCTCTTCTTACACACCATCTTGTCCATACCGCACATTCTCATACTGTACATGAAGCTGCTTCATATCCTCGTCCTCAAAAAGTCCCGCGTTTTTCTCAAGCTCCTCTGGCGACTCATACGGTGCAGGAATTTCTTTCCTGTGCTTTCTGATCGTGCGCCTATATATGCGTCTGATGCGCTCCGCCTCGCTGTCAACCTTCATACTGCGTCTTAATCCAAGCCGCTCCTCTTTTTGTGAAGGCTCATCGTCCAGTTCCTCTACCTTATCGCCGTTTTCATCATAACTGTCCCGAAATTCCCCAAACACCTGTCGCAGCATTTTCACTGCCCAGTATACCATAAACGCAATGCCTGCCGCTGCCGCAATCCAGCCAAGATATGTCCAGACCTTAGAAGGTTCGGGTGGCGCTTCCCCATCATTTAACATCATAATCCAATCATCACCTGTATAGCCGTCTCCGCCAGTCTGCGGCAAACCCATTGGCTGATATTCCGCAAACTCCATATTGTCGGACCATGTCCGGATATCCGTATAACGCCGCTGTTCCGCAAGGAAAAATGAAGGCAGCATCGCAATCAATACAAGCATTGCAAAAAGTGCTGCCATCGCCGCACTGATTGCATGGAGTCTTTTTCGCGGAATGCTTTTCGTCCACTTATTTAATCCAAGATAATGATTTGTGGCTGTGATATAGGTATAGGCGAGTGCGATAAAAAAGTAAATTGCAGCATTCCAAAATGCAATATCGCAAAGCGCCTTGGAATTAAAAATAATTCCAAGCGCATACATCACTGCAAAATACCATATAAATCCCAGCGACGGCTGATTGATCAAACTAACTGCAGGAGCCGCGTAAAAATCATCTTCTTTTTCCTGTCTTGCGAGCCTTAAACGTTCCTGAAAACGAAACAATGAAACGAACAGGCTCTCCGCTGTCATCACGATTGGATAAAGCGTCCCACTATCGCTAAAAAACAATCTGATCACACCCCATACTGCCACAGTTACCGCAAGACATGAAAGCACGTAAATTCCTAAATTTTTCAGACGGCGCACTGCGATTTCCGTTACCACGATTGGAATAAAAATCAGCAGACATTTTAAATAAAGCATTCCTTCGCCGTCTGCATCCCGAAGCTCTGCAAGCGCATATAAGAGCGGCAGTACAAGCATTGCAATCAGTGTGGCATGAAGATAAGTCAGTATTCTCATACACGCTCCACCTCCCTGACCAGCACACGCATACCGTCTGGCATCGGTTCACTGGTTTTCGCAAGCTGCCGCTCTCCCCGGTAAACCGTTTCAATGACAAGAACGGTATGATCCTTTGCTTTTTCCGTTAATATATTCCAAAGCATATCATCAAGATTTTTTGTTATTACAACAAAAAGCGTATCGTCCGTCAGCTTTTCATGTATTTCTTTCTTCCCCGTGAAAAGTTCAGAAAATGATGTCGTCCCTTTCGCGGCATCATAGTCTGCAAGCGTGCGCTCAAGTCCAACGAAAACGCTCTTTTTGTTTGTGGGCAAAATCCATTCTCCGCCATCTGCGCCGTTAAAAGAAAAGCCTGTTTCGATGCTCTTTCTTAACAGCTTTCTTGCAAGCGTTGCCGCAATGGCAATGTTCTCCTCTATGAGCGCTTCCTGTTTTAAAATCCCCGTGTCCGCAACGTCCAGAAAAACCATTGCCTTCTGCGACTGCACGGAATCAAAGGTATTGACCATAAGCTCTCCTGTCTTCGCGCTCGCCTTCCAGTTGATGGCTTTCATGGGATCGTCTGTTGTATAACTGCGGATTGTGCGGAAGGCAAACGGATCTTCATACAACCTTTTTGCGCATTGCAGCGTGCCGAGCATTCTCTCGCAGACAGTCATAATTTCTGATACATCCGTCATTTTGGGATAAACATAAATCGACGCGTCCGTTTCAATTCCGACACTATAACTTTTTTTGTACAAAAGTGTATGTGTCGTGAGATCAGCGTCACTGACCGCATAATGTCCGCGCTTTTTGCAGTCTACCACAATCTCCCTTGTAATGCGTTGCCTGCCAAGAACAGCAAAAACATCTCTTTTGTATATGTAATCACTGACACTTGCATTTTCAGTATCGGTAAAATCCAACTCTTTTTTGGTGTGAAATCCTACCTCTAAAACAGGCAGCGGCGTACGTTTTCTATTCTCAATCACCTCATAGAGCTTTGTCTGTCCGCCTGCATAGAGCGCATCGGTGTCAAACCACAGCTTCACGTCCACTCCGCGAATCCAGATATTTTTATAATACAAATCCCACAGCACGCCGACTGCGGCAATTCCAAGCAGTAAAAACAAAAACATGGTTACCTCTTTTTCCAGTCCTCTGTAGGCAGTTCCACACTGTTTAAAAGTCCGTTTACAAAGCTTTCTTTTTGCGTTTCTTCCAGCTCGCCGATAAGTCTGTGGCAAAGCACGGGCACCGCTACGGTCTTGATATCCTCGGGCACAACATAATCGCGTCCCTCTAAAAGCGCATAACCTTGCGCCGCACGCAGAAACGCGAGCGTTCCGCGGGGACTTACCCCTTGCCATGCGGACGACGCACTTTGTTTATTTTTTCTTGTTGCCTGTACAAGCGATACAATATAATTTCTCAAATCATCATGCACAAAGACTTCTCGACAAGCGTTTTGCAACTGTCGGATATCCTCTGCCGTGCACACCTCACCAAGCTGTGATAACGGCTCCGCATGGATAAAACGGTCTATCAGTTCTCGCTCCTCATCCGCGCTCATACCGCCCATGTTGATTTTCATAAGAAAGCGGTCAAGCTGCGCCTCGGGAAGTGGAAAGCAACCGATTGTTTCTACGGGATTTTGTGTCGCGATCACGAAAAACGGTGGCTCCAGCACTCTTGTTTCTCCGTCTACCGTCACTTGTCCCTCCGCCATGCACTCTAATAAGCTCGACTGTGTGCGCGGCGTTGCCCTGTTGATTTCGTCCGCCAACAAAATGTTGGTAAACACAGGACCTTCCTTAAAAGTAAACGCACCCTCTGCCTGATTAAAAAATGACAGTCCAGTCACATCGCTTGGAAGCAGATCCGGCGTAAACTGCACACGCTCAAATCTGCAGCCCATCGACTTTGCAAGCGATTTGGCAAGCACCGTTTTTCCCGTGCCCGGCACATCCTCCAAAAGAACATGTCCGCCCGCCGCAAGAGACGCAAGCATCAGACGCGTCACTTCGCGCTTACCGATCATCACTTTGGCGATGTTTTCTTCTATTTTTGAAAGTAATTCGTTTGTCTGCATGTGTTCCTCCTAATTTTGTGATATTAAGTGCCAAAACACCATTGCAAAAATTGTGTTCTATTATATTGTACCATGTCTTTCTAATAACTGCATTATCAAATTTAGAACATTTTCCCAATTATCGGAAACTTTTTATTTCAAAATTTGTAAAATAGCGCTATACTATAATAGTAACCTATCAATTTTTATCAAACATGCAGACAGGAGGATAATCATGAGTGTTTATG
>JAIEDW010000076.1 GCA_029067805.1 Lachnospiraceae bacterium | reverse complement strand
CATAGGTCCACATCATGGATGGTCATACATCATAAAAGGCTTCAAACTTTGAGCGATAATTTTTCTACAGTTCCTTACTGTTTTTCTGCTATATCCATTATTGTCATATACTTTTGGAATATTTGAGATATGGGGCAGGACGGCAACCAGATCGGAGATCCAAAGAAAGTTGCAAAGCTATATATCCAGGTTGCAGAAATGGAAAATCCCTATGGGTCACTGCCAATGGGGACCGACTGCTGTGACGGCATCCGTAACATTTGCGCCAGTACAGTGAAGCTCATGGAAGATATGCGCAGTGTTGCCGAGACAACGAACTATTAAGGGGCAGATATGAAAGTTAAAGCAGCTTTGCAGATGAAGAGCCATGGAATGCTGTCCATAAGGGATGTGGAACTGGAGAAGCCGTGTGCCGCAAAGAATTTTCAGCGGCTTCCTTGCGGGGCTTAGCGAGACGGTAGAGCTGCCGGTGGATTTCAACGAGAAGCTGTTCCACAGGCTTGTGGATTACGCAACAGTCTGTTCGGACGGCAGGATGGTATCCGCTTTCCGCAACGGTGTGGAAGTCGGGATGGAGATTTAAAGCCAGAAGCGGCCGGGGCATCGGGTTTGTGCTAGATGCTTCTGGCCGTTTTTTTGTGCGTGGAAATAGAGTATTACTGTGTATGGAAATTTGTGAAAGATAGGAGGTACTTCACTATCATGAGGGCAATGGAACGGTATATTGAATTCCCCCTACAACAGCATGAAGTACTGTTGGGGGGCAGTTTTGGACTGTAAGTTGTTTTTGTCGATTAGGATGATGTCCCAGTTGTAAAGGTGTAACAAAGATATTGACAACATAGTTGTAATATGATATATTACAACTATCAGCTGATAATCAGTGCGGAGGTGAAATATGCAGATAGGGAGTAAATTTACAGTTGGTGTCCATATAATCACGGCCATTGATTATTTTAAGGAATTGGACCGCGTGAACAGTGAGTTTCTTGCTGGAAGCATCGGAGTCAACCCTGTCATTGTCCGCACTGTTATATCCCAATTACGGGAAGCTGGTATTGTTCAGACACAGCGCGGAAGCAGTGGCGCGGTGCTGGCAAAGCGGCTTGACGAAATCACGCTTTACGACATCTATACGGCTGTTGGCAGCGTGGATACGGAGGAAGGCCTGTTTCATTTCCATGAACAGCCGAATCCAGATTGCCCGGTAGGGCGGAACATTCACAAAGTCCTTGACCAGCGTCTGATCGATGCACAGAGGGCTATGGAAGAGAAACTTAGATACACGACGCTTGCAGATATTGTGGACGACACAAAGCAGGCAGTACAAAACGAATCAAATAAAGAAAAGGAGTGATCTATCATGAAAAAAATCTTGATCGTCAATGGCAGTAAGAGAAGAAATGGCAATTCCTACATATTGGGAGCCCGCATTGTGGAACAGCTTCAGGGCAAAGCAGAAGTAACTGCATTCAACATAGGTGAGAGGGATGTCCGTGTATGTCTTGCCTGTGATGGCTGCAAGCACCAGCACACTCCGAACTGCGTGCAGAAGGATGATTTTACTGCCCTGATCCCGGAAATCGACTCCTGTGATGCCATGCTGATCCTTGCGCCTGTGCATTGGGATCAGTTCCCTGCCCAGCTCAAAGCATTCCTTGACCGTACTTACTCTTTCATGGACTTCACCCAGCCCGATTTCTCCATGGCAGGACGTAAGGACAAGAAACTGGCAGGATACTTTTTCGCTGGTTTCGGTCCGGTGGAGGTGTACACCAGTATGGTTGAAACTAATCTGAAGAGTTTTGCCACTGCCGGGTTCAGTGACTATCAGGCTCATGTTGCTGGTGATGCGAACGCCCCGGGCAGCATTATGGAGAAGCCGGAAGATCTGAAGGCTGCCGATGAGATGGTGGAGTGGCTGCTCGCCTAAGCTGCTATAAAAGACAAGAACCTGATGGTTTCAGAGGCAGGTATTTTTGAAACTATATTGTGAGGTGTTTTATGGAATATCTGGACTATTTGAAGATTTTGCAAAATGATATCCATTCGGTCGTCCTTGCCACAAATGATAAGAATGGGCATCCGGTCACAGCTTATATGGATGTAATGTATGCGGACGAGGGCGGTATCTATTTCCTGACATCCAGGGGAAAGGAGATATACCGGCGAATGAACTGCAACGAATATGTGTCCCTGTCTGGCATGACAGGAAGTGATTTTTTCCACTCTACGATGATGACGGTACAGGGAAAGATCAGAAATATCGGGAACAGTCGGGTCAAAGAACTGTTTGACGCCAATCCCTATATGTATAAGATCTATCCGGATGAAGACAACCGCGGCGTGATAGAAGTCTTTCAAATCTATGAAGGACAGGGGGAATATTCTGATTTTTCCGTCCAGCCGCCGGTGCGCAGGCAGTTTACCTTTGGAGGCAGGGAACTGAAACGTAGTGGCTATTATATTGAAGATGGTTGTACCGGGTGCGGAATCTGTGAACAGAAATGCCCGATGCGCTGTATTGCCAAAGGCACGCCTTACCTCATCAATGAGGAAAACTGCCTGCGATGTGGGAACTGTTATGAAGTCTGTCCCGCAAAAGCGGTCAGGAAACGGGGTGAGGATAATGAATGATGCAGAGAAAATTCAAAAAGTCAAAGAAACGCTGACAGAGGCGGAATACATTGTGATCGGAGGCGGAGCAGGTTTGTCCGCCGCGGCGGGGCTGGATATGGGTGGGGAACAGTTCCGAGAGAACTTCCATGATTTCATTGAAAAATACGGAATCCGTGATCTATACAGCGGCGGTTTCTATCCATTCCGGACCAGAGAGGAAAAGTGGGCGTTCTGGGCGAAGCATATCCTACAGAACCGATATGATATGGGCGGTTCTGACTTATATCGCCAGTTATATGAACTGGTGAAGAACAAACCTTACTATGTGATCAGTACAAATGTTGACAGCCTTTTCGTAAAATCCGGGTTCCCGGATGACAGGGTTTTGAGGTGCAGGGTGACTACTGCTATTTTCAGTGTGAAAAGCCATGCCATGAAAAACTCTATTATAACGAGGAACAGGTCAGGGAGATGGCAGCCAGTGTCCATGACTGCCGGATACCTACAAAACTGATCCCCAAATGCCCGGTATGCGGCATGGATATGGATTATAACCTGCGTGTGGATGGACGTTTTGTGCAGGATGTAAACTGGCACCGCCACAATGCTGACTATGAGAAGTTTCTGAAAGAATGTAATGGGAAACGTACAGTTTTTCTTGAACTGGGTGTCGGCTATAATACGCCAGGCATTATCAAGTATCCGTTCTGGCAGATGACCGCAAAAAATCCACAGGCTGTCTATGTGTGTATAAACTATGGGGAAGCTGTCTGCCCACAGGAAATTGAAAGCCGGTCAGTGTGCTTAAATGCCGACATTAAAACTGTTTTATCACAATTATGGTAAGAGCCATGGTATTTTGCACATGTGGTCAGGGTATCGAAGTCCTTTCAAATATTCTGGCCACTTTTTGTATGCGGAAATAGGATTGAGGATAGAATGTACTACCCTGTATATTACGGGTGTAACAAGCGTTCTTTTGGTGCATTTTTTACATCCTAAGACGCAGGTATCTGCATTGCGTTGTACGGACTGTTCTGCCCAGCAATTTTGCAACTCTTTTTAATTAAAATAATTTCAATACTTTTCCACATCTTATATTGACAACTATTATTATAATGATTATAATAATAGTTGTCTTTTGTGGGAGGTAATATATGACTACTTCATCGGATATCCGTAAAAACAACAAAAAAAGAATTTATAGGCTGATGCTTGATCATGAGTCCTATACAAAGCAACAGATTTCTGCCATGACGGGATTAAGTGTAGCAACATGCAATACTTTGCTTAATGATATGGAGTCAAACGGAATACTTTCTATAGGAGATGAGAAAGAACTTCGGGGTGTGGGAAGAGGATCATCGCTTTATTCTATAGATGATGGACATGAGCAATACATTTTGGTAAATATCAGTGTCCAAAAGGGATATAGGATCGTTGATCACTATGTAGTTTCCGCAAGCGGAAACATGATCCAAAAAAGTCATGTTGAATGTGAAGTTGTAAAAGTAAAAGATATCGCTGATGTAATAGAAGGATTTATGACTCAGTATAGCAATGCCAATCAGATCGTATTATCGATTCCGGGAGTGATTGATGGAGATGAGATTGCACTTTCCGATATAAGAGAGCTGGAAGGGGCAGGGCTAAAAGAAGAGCTGCGGGAACAATTTGATAAGAACATTTTCATGGAAAATGATATGCACTGCATTGCCTATGGATATAAAGACAGCAGGCAGGATGAAGACACCGTTATCACTCTTGCATGTTTTCCGAGTCATATTCAACCAGGAACAGTAACCATGCATAAAGGGCAGATAATCAACGGCTACAATGGGATAGCCGGATTGGCGGGATTTATGCCACTTGGGATCAGTCCGGATGAAATATCGGAATTGATGGTGGAAGGCAAATGTACCGACATTATTTCAAGGATCATAGGAGCTGTTATAGCGTTCATCAATCCGAAAGAAATTGTATTTTCCGGTGAACTGATCAGCGAAAAAGTTTTGACCGAAGTGGCAGAGTACTGCAGTAAGAGTGTTCCTGCAAAATATATGCCTGAATTTAAGATAGCTGCGGATTTTGATGAATTCCTGATAAATGGGATGTTTCAAATTGCAATAGAAAATAAAAAATTATAAATGGATCCATAAGGAGGAAACGAAGATGAAAGTGAATGCAAAGGAAATGAAGTGGACAAGAGCGCCAAAACAATACGAGGTTACAGAGGACAGAGTAGAGATCATTACAGAACCACATACAGATCTCTGGCAGAGAACTTATTATCATTTTAGAAATGATAATGCTCCTGTTTTTCAATTAGAAACGTATGAACAGTTTTTT
>JAIEDW010000075.1 GCA_029067805.1 Lachnospiraceae bacterium | reverse complement strand
TTTGTTGTTCATTTTATGTCCTCTATCAATCTTTTGACTTCTTCCATGCTGATACCTTTTTCTTTTGCAATGCGGGTTAAATCGTCATATTCAAATTTTAAGCGTGTTACACCATATCCGGAAGAGGTTTTTTCCCGAACCGAACCATATGGAGTTTCAAGCGTCTTAATTTCCCGTTCCAAAGTATAGCGGCGTGATATAGTTTCCCGGATTCCGAGCGTTGTTGTATGACGAAAAATCAGGGATATCATTTTTTCCTTATCCTGTTCATTGCATATAACACGCAGCAGGATGCCCGGTCTTGATTTTTTCATGCCAATCGGAACGGTATAGACATCCAAAGCTCCTCCATCAAACAGAATTTCCATCGCAAAACCGACTGCTTCAGCGGTCATATCGTCTACATTGCAGGAAAGTTCCAGAATGCTATTGTCTTCCTCCATCGTTTCACCGAGCATAGCGCGTACACAATTAGCCGTGGCAAAATCTTTTGCGCCCATACCATATCCAATCGCGCTTACCCTCATAATGGGCATATTCCCAAATTGTGCTGCAAAATGTTTGAGCAGTGCGGCGCCAGTAGGTGTACACAGTTCGCCCTTGATTCCGCCGCCGTAAATTGGCACATCCCGAAGAATATAAGCTGTGGCAGGAGCCGGGACGGGAAGAATCCCATGTGCGCATTTTACATGACCGCTGCCAACGTGTATGGGTGATACAATGACTTTATCAGGCGAAAGTTTATCCATTAACACACATACAGCAGTAATATCTGCGATGGCATCCATTGTTCCGACTTCATGGAAATGAATTTCCGATACAGGAATGCCATGGGCATGGCTTTCTGCTTCCGCAATCAGAGCATAAACCGCCAGAACGTCTTTTTCAACGTTCTCAGGCAGATGTAATTCGGTAACAATCTGTTCAATTTGCTGCATCCCACTATGGTGGTGCTTCCCATTACCATGTTCGTGCGTATGAGTATGGGTTACTTCCCCATTGCTTCCATGCTCATGATAATGCGCATGGGTTTCTTCATCATTGTTTTCATGTTCATGATGGTGGTCATGCAGATGCTCCGTTTCCTCAATGCCGTTGACCATGACGCGGATGTGCGTACCGGTAATACCGCATTTTTTAGAGGATTCCTTTATGAATGTCACATCGGGGATCCCAAGTGCATTTAATTCTTGGATAAATACATCTGATTCAGGCATCAGTTCCAATAATGCTGCTGTCAGCATATCTCCTGCTGCGCCCATTCCACAATCTAAATACAATGTTTTCATTATGGCAGTTACTCCTTTCTAATCAGTTCACAAGTTTTTAAGCCATATGGTTAATCATGCCGGCAAGATAACCTGCTCCAAATCCATTATCTATATTTACGACAGAAACGCCACTGGCACAGGAATTAAGCATAGAGAGCAGTGCGGAAATTCCGCCAAAAGATGCTCCATATCCGACGCTGGTGGGAACTGCTATGACCGGACAGTCAGCGAGTCCGCCAATAACGCTGGCAAGCGCCCCCTCCATTCCGGCGATTGCAATAATGACGCTGGCTTGCATAATGATTTCTTTTTTTGCAAGAAGGCGGTGAATCCCGGCAACGCCTACATCATAAAGACGTTCTACCTGATTTCCAAAAACCTCTGCAGTCAGGGCGGCTTCTTCAGCAATGGGGATATCACTGGTTCCACCGGTAGCAACAACAATTGTTCCAATTCCGTTTGGCTTGGGAATATCACCGATAATTCCAATTCCTGCTTCGTGATGAAAGCAAAGTGAATGGTAGTTCTGTATCTCTTTGGCAGCTTCCTCTGACAGCCGGGTAATTAAAACAGTATGCTGACCGTTTTTGAGCATTGTGTCAAGGATGCCAATAATCTGTGCAGGGGTCTTGCCCGCTCCATATATGACTTCGGCAGCACCTTGCCGTATCTTACGGTGTAAATCCACTTTTGCATAGCCGATATCCTCAAAGGGTTTTGTTTTTAACCTAAGAAGCGCGTCATCAACAGACAGGTTTCCCTGTTTTACTGCTTCTAATATATCTTTTACCTCTGCATTCATCTGCGCACCTCCAAATCAAGCAAAACATCCGTATAATATTTTTTGAGTTTTTGTAATATAAGAACTCTATGTTCTAGAATTTTATCCAATTGGTTCTCTGAAACTTGAATTTTAGCGCAATCGGCAAACAGCCTGACACGAAAGTCAGTAAAGCCGAGCTTATGAAGATAGTCCTCAGCTTTTTCAGTGTTTGACAGTTTTTCTGCGGTAATGACAGTGCCAGCCGGTATTCTTGTTGCAAGACAGGCATAAGCCGGTTTATTCCAGGTAAATAATCCTGCTTCTTTAGAAAGGTTGCGGATAACTTCTTTGGTAAGTCCGCATTCCCTCAAAGGAGAACGGACGGAAAGTTCTTTCAACGCTTTCATACCCGGACGGTCTGAAACGTCATCAGAAGCATTTGTTCCATCAACCAAAAGAGAAAAGCCATCATCTTTAGCGGCTTGTATAATTAACGAAAAAAGTCTTTTCTTGCAAAAGTAACATCGCTCCGGCGGATTGATCATTATTTGTTCCTGTTTCAGAATATCTTCCTCAATGACTGCCATATCAATATGCAGCTCGTCCGCAATGAGTCTTGCATCTTCCAGTTCGAATTGTGGCTGAAAAGCAGTTTTTACATAGTATGCCTTTACTTGCATTCCGTATTTTGATGCGGCGTATAGAAGATAAGCGGAATCCACACCACCCGAAAAAGCAACGGCTGCTTTGGGATTTTCTTTAAAAAATGTTGCTAAGTCCATAACAAAATCCTTTGCTTCATTGAAATTAATATTGTTAAAAGCGGCTCTGCCAATTCAGCAGAACCGCATTTGAAAGTTTAGATTTTCTTCTTAAAAAGAGCGGATCTCACAACGCCTTTCGGATCTTTGGCAAGAAGAATAATAAGCCAGATAACAAGTCCCAGCGCTATAACGGACAATCCCAAATAGAAATCATTGAGCATATCTATTGGCGCCGGAGTAAAATATTCATCGTGAATTTCCGCATACTCAAAAATAGCATCAACAAGCCACATAAGGGATGCGCCCCAATACATGTAACAGAGGATGCCAATCTTCATCTGGCTTTTTGGCGCATTGCGATACCAGATGATCGTACAGGTAATTGCGGCAAAGACCGTAGTCAATAATGTCATAGCAGCGCCTCCTATTTCGATAGTGATAAAAGCTCTGCAGATTTTACAGCTCTTTTTTCAATTACATTTGATATTGCAAGCATACCGCCCCATACTGCTGTTACAAGCACTGCCATTGTGACACCGACAGTAGACATCTCATGCAGCATTTCCGCTGCGTCAGACGGATTGCTGGCAGCAGTCAAAAACGGGAACCACGGGACTACTTCCCCATGCCAGATATGCTCAAAAGCAAGCAGCGCCGAACCGCCCCATAAGAGATTGTTCAGCCATTTGAGCTTATGGGAAAAAGGTGTTTTTACCGCTTCTGTGATAGTGGAATCATCCAGACTGATATGTACAGTTTCGGGAGAGGATTCCTTTGATTGCATTACTTTGGAAGCAACGGTAGTAATAACGGCTTCCGTTGCTGGTACTAAGAAACAAGCCATTTGTCTTTCCTCCTGTTTTTTAATAGTAAGGCTGGCTAAATAAACAAAAAAACACACAAATTCCTCTTCAGAGAATCGTGTGCTTTCATAGCATACATAGACCAACCTTAACACTTAATAATAAAACGCTTCAGCGATTTGCATTGGCTTCATGCCAACAATTAAAATAAGTATACTTTTATTATTGGTTTTTGTCAAGAATTTTTGGATTATCCGTAATCTGTCCCCCAATTGCCTTGTCTTATCCTTCCAGCTTATGTAATTCTATAAGAACTTCTTCTATCAGTTCTTTTATACTAAGATTCTTTACTCCGACGACGATATTATCACAATGGTTGACCGGAATCAAAATACGTTTTGCATTGCTTTGTCCGATTGACTTTGCCATAGCAGGGGTAATTTCGCCAAACATAGAATCAGCAACGATAATCCCAATAGGCCCGATGATAACATCAGCCTTTCTTGTACCTACAATGACAGCATTTTCACCGGTAGCGCCATAATCTGCGCCGGCTTTTAACATTACGGAAGTAGCGGTAGTGTTTGTGCCGACTGCTGTAATAACAGCATTTGGTATATTCTGTTTAATTGCAGTGACGACTTGTTTGCCGATACCTCCGCCTTGCGCATCAATAATTAGAATATTCATTGTTTTATCCTTTCGATTTAATTTAGAATTCTTTTTTAACTTATCTCAATTTTCGTATTTTTATCTATATATTCGTAATTTGCGGTTTGTGGAATGCGATATACTCATATATTTCTCTCAAGTCGGCATCGGCTTGTTCAGTGATGATCACTTCGTAAATCATATGCCAAAATCCTTATGAATATCAGCAAATGCCTGTCTTGCAGGTTTTATTCTTCCTGCTGCCATATGATTACGCTCCTTTCCAAAATTCAGTGTTTCCTTTTAGTAATTTTATTATATTAATATGTGCGCACAATAGCAATACATTTATTATAACAACCTTTTCTTCATCAGTCCAAGTAAAAAGTTCACTTTCTGTCCAAGTAAAAAGTTCACTTTCTCTCTTGTAAAATATGCCCTTATATATTAAGATTAAGATATCTATTGAATAAGAGGTTAGATTTATGTTTTGGAAAATGACAAATCTACAACTGAAAAAAGGTAATATTTCTCCCCTTTATGGGGATAGTGCGCCCATTTTTAGGAAGATTTGTCAAAGAAGACTATGTTATTTATAATTCAGCAAATCTTATAGAATGCGTGCATTATCTCCTTAACGAATTAAAATTTAAAGTTAAGGAGATTTTTTATGTTCAATATTAAAAAACAAATATCGAGATTATATCTATCATCTGTTCTTGGTAATTTATCCCTGACAGGCGCTTGGGTGGCTATACTCGCAGCAAGAGGTTACAGTCTGGTGGAAATCGGTTTTGCAGAAATTGTTTTTCATATAACAAGCTTACTGTTTGAAATTCCGTCAGGCGTTCTTGCCGATGTATTCGGCCGAAAAAATATGCTGCTTGTCAGCAGTATTATGAGAATGATCGGAAATATCATTATGATTTTTTCCTGCAATTTATTTATGGTATGTACATCTATTGCATTCCATGCAGTAAGCTATAACTTTTCATCAGGTTCAGGGGATGCGCTTGCATATGATTCCCTTAAAATGGTTGAGCTTGAAGACGATTATGAAAAATATGGTTCAAATCAAATGATCATCCATCGTTTTTGCAGCGGCGTATCAACTTTATGTGCCGGATTTTCGCTTTTAATCGGACATAGGGCAGCATATGGTACAGATATCGTAATAGGTCTTATACAAATATGGATACTGATATCCTTATCCGAAGTACGCATATGCCATTCTGATCCGTGCAATGAAAAAGGCATGATTCGCCATATCAGAAAAGAACTTGTAACATGTTTTATCACAAGCCTTTCTTTTTTGAAAAATGCGAAAAAAGCTCTGTTTTTAATGTTCTGCAATTCATTGGTCGGCGCTGTTGATATTTTGCTGCTGTTTTTTCTGCAGGCGAAACTGCCGGAAAACGGGATGCCGCAAGCAACGCTTGGTTTTGCTTTGTTCTTTATGGAAATGGGCGGCATTCTTGGAGCAAAAATAATACTCAAATGTGAAAGACTGCGCTATCGAAGTATCTTTGCCATCACTGCATTGCTTGTGCTTGTCGGTGTATTGCTTGAGCATTCTGGAATGTATATTGTCATGACAATCGGCGGATTTATTGCTGCACTCAGTGATGATGCGCTTCAAGTGAGAACAAACACTCTTCTTCAAAATATGTTTCCGTCAGAACAGCGGGCGACACTGATTTCCATCGAATCCTTTACCTTTTCAATGATAATGATTGTCCTGTCACCGCTTGCGGGGATTCTGTTTTCACATTGGTAATACAAATAGAATCGTTTTGCCCAAAGGAAACCTTATATAAAAGGCTCCTTTGGGCAAAAATATTCTAAGGCATTAATGCTCATACCAGACAATATCGTCATAGTCCAAGTCCATTTGGTCCCCACTAATAGAATAGGCGCCACTAATACTGCCGTCTATAGCATTGACATAACAAACATAAGTGAAAAAATCCTCAGGTTCCATCATCTCATCCCATTTGTCAAACTGTACGGAATATGCTATATCTCCTTTATACTTATCCTCATCCGTGATATCAAATAAACCCACTTCCCATCCATAAGTCTCTGCCTCGGGGCGGTCTATAAGCAATATCAGTTCCTTTGCCATTTCACCAACATCAGCTTCCATTGCTTTCCTTGCAATCTCTATCGCTTCCTCTTCGTTAATTCCGCCTGCCGCCTTCACCTTTTCCTCAAGCATGGCTCTTTCCGCCAATTCCTTGGCCAAATCCTCCGCAGCGATCTGCTCTGGTGTTTTCCCATTTAGACTTTGTTCAACGGCGTAGCTCATCTCATGTTGAAAATCAATAATTTCCAACATCTCCTCGTCAGTCATTTCTCGAGCCGGCAGATTAAAAACACCCGTAGACCTGATATAGCAGGCGGTTCCCTCTGGCGCGTCCTCCGCATTATCCACCTGTGCAATGGTATTTTCGGGAAATGTCCCGTTCTTATATTCCTGCCAGAGCACTTTATTGCGTTTCTTTTCACTATCAGAATACTCCCTTGAAAAAACGTCAGCCTCTGTAGGCTTCGACTGAACCATATCGTTAATTTCCTGCACTTCCTCCTTGGGAATGCTTTCCATTCTCTCCTTTACCACGCTTGTCACAAACGCCCGAACCGGAAAACTGACTACACCTACAACCAACACAAACGCTGCCACAGCCGTTGCCGTCCTTCTCCAATTCCATGTTTTTGTATTTTTATTTCCATTTTCCATCCGCTTCTGAATATTCATGATCATCTCCTCCTGCATTTCCGATGAAATATGCACCTGATCCATGACTTTCTTTACATCATATCCGTCCATTCGTTATATGCCTCCTTCCATTTTGACCGCATCCCGCAGTTGTTTTTTTCCTCGCAACAGCCTTGATTTTACTGCGCTTTCTGTGATTCCCAAGATATCTGCAATTTCCTTTATTGGATATCCCTCCACATAATGAAGATAAATAACCGTTTTGTGCTTTACCGGAAGTTCGAGAAGTTCTTTTAATGTTTCCCTCTGTTCCGGTGCCACAAGAATGTTTTCCACTTCATCAATAGGAACCTTTGGGTGCCGGACTCTGAATCGTATCATATCACGACAGATATTCATTGCCACCTTGATCAACCACGCTTTCTCATGCTCCTCATCACGAAAATCCGGTTTCTTTTCCAAATACTTACAAAAAGTATCCTGAATGGCATCCTGAACATCCTGCTCATTGCAGAGTATGACAATGCAAATCTTGTAGAGCATATCGCTGTATTTCATGACCGCTTCTCTTATGTCCTTTTCCATATTCATGTGTTGTTCACCTCCTTGCTTTAAACACGTTTGAGAGGAAGAAAAGGTTGCACATAAAAATATTTTTTAATGTTTTTTTATTTTTGGGCACTAATCTTATGATACTTGGAAATTACATATACCCTGAAATACATCTTGAGGATATGTACTCTGCTAGTGTACAGATGAGGCTGACTGATACCGACGAATATGATTTTTAAACAATTCAAAAAGCCCGTCTGCTTCATTCCAACTGCGAAGCAGACAGGCTTTATAAATCCTAATTAGTTGTCACTAATCTGTGTTTGATACACTCTGCACATCATGTGTGACGGCTCAATTGTCACTGCCTGTTCCAAAAACGCAGAGGCTTTTTCGGTATCACCAAGCCCCATATTTCCAAGCGCCATCAGGTAATAGCAGTGCGCGCGGTTGCGCATCGTATAGTTCTCGTCAAAAATCATAAACTCCGGCAGGGAAACAGCAAAATACTGAATCTTTACCTCATCATTCAGATGCCGCTCACCGTAATCAATTAAACGGTAGAATCTTGCTTTTGCCTCCCTGACCATTCCCAGTTTCAGATAAGACAATCCCTGATACAGAATCATGTCTGCTGGTTGGTCATTATAGTACATTGCCCCCGCAGGCTCGTCGGTTCCCAAAATGGCATTTCTGAAACACTCCTCCGCCTCTGCCATCCTTCCCTGTCCCTCGAGCGCAAGTCCCAAGTGATAAAAAAGATGATTGTCTTTGGTTCCCTCCAGCTTTCCTTCACCCAAATTCTCCGGATATACAAAGGCTTTTCTAAGCAGCTCTTCTGCCTTTCCATAATCTTTCTGTCGCAGAGCATCCTGAGACATGGCAAGCAACGCCAATGTATACTGCGTCGTAATCTTTCCTTCGCCGCCCTCCCAAGGGTGGAATTTGTGTCCCATAATGCAGTCATAAGCCTTTTCGTGATTTCTAGTGAGATTTACAAGCGTGATATACTCGATATAGAGGTCGTCGCGCCCCTCCAGCAGTGATGTATGCGCCTCATAGTCTGCCAGCCTTTCCTCAAAGCTCCATCCCAGTTTTTTATGTAGCTGATCTAGCTCTAAGAAAATGCGTACGTCAGACGGATTCAATGAAAATGCGGTCTCTAGCGCCTGTTTTGCTTTCTCAGGCTCCTTACACTTATTGTAGTATGCCAGTGCGAGATTTCGCTGCACGATCGGGAATGCGGAATCCGTTTTCGCGGACAGTTCCCACAATCTCACTGCCTCTTGCCACTGCAGCTTGTCATAGTACAGATTGCCGAGATAATATGGTGCTTTTGCATGACATCCTTTTTCAATGGCAAACTGCAGCACGGCGATATCTTCCAGTTTATTCGGGAAACAGTAATCCGGCGTCTGTCCTTCTGCCACTTCCAACACCTGTCTGATTTTGCCCTCCGAGTCAGACTTTGCTGCCAAATAGTATGCCTTGTAATAAGAAAGCATTGGGTATTGTTTCGTGCAACAGTCAAGCACGGAAATCGCCTCATCATAAGCTCCCCACTCGGCATAGTCCCTTGCCGCCATCAAATAATTTTCCACAAAATCCCGCATCAGACCATTTAATGCCTGCCGCCTGCTGCCGTCGGAATCTCCTTCAACCACAATCTGCTCATTTCCGGAAATAAAGTCAAACGAATCCAACTGCAGGTTCTCCCGAATCTGCGCCTGCGCTTCCTGAAGCTTTCCCTGTCTGCGCAGCAGATATGCTTTCAAACCTCTTGCTTTGATATTGTGCGCATTCTTTACAAGCGCACGCTCTATATGTTCATATGCACGCGCGATACGCCCGCGTCTGGTGTCAATCGCCGCCAAATAATAAAAGCTCTTCTCTTGTTGTTCACTACTCCATGTTGCCTTGTAGAAAGCGTCGTAGCTCTCGTCCTCCCGTCCTTGGTAAAACAGGCACAAACCAAGCAGGTAATACGTCTCACTATGGTAAGGATTCGGATTGCGCTCTATCAGTCGTTCCAACGCCTTGTTCAGATAAGTCTCTGCCTTTGCAAACTGCCCTCTTCTCATGAGCAACATCCCATAGGCATTGTTGATTCGGATATCCCCCGGATCTCTTTTCAAACCTTCCAGATAATAAGGATCCGGCAGATAAGTGGCATGACGGTATTGCTCAATGTGCTGCCCTGTTAGATATAGCTCCTCGTTTGTCATGATTTCAGCAGGTTCCTTTGCAGCTTTCGCAGGTTCCGGCATTTTAGGAATTTCGGGTGCCTCTGGCTGATACTCTACCAGACACTCTCCATCCGCATACACCTCCAGATGCAGCTGTTCTTCTTTCAGATTTGCACATGGAACTTCTTTTTCATAGACAGTTACCGGGCTGATTGTTGCCATTTCGTCCAGAATCAGTTGGTCTGCTGCCCAAAGCCTGATACTAGCATTCTCATAGACACCTGTCGCATAAACTTTCACTGTCGCCTTTTCACCATCATATGATAAATGCAGCGCCGCCTCTGTTGTCGCATTTTTCACTTGTCCCAGTCCCTTATATGGCATGAAATACTGGCGAAAAACTTTCTCCTCAAAGGGCTTTAACCATGTGAAATCCGGCTGGTTATCTGTAAACACGCCCGTCATCAGCTCCACATAAGGGCCGTCCTCGTCCGTCAGATTACGGTCCCACGCCTTTCCAAAATCTCCGCAGCCCCATGTCCACTGTTTTTTGCCCGGGGATACATGGTGATCTGCCACATGCAGGATTCCCGCGCCCACACCGTAATCATATCCACCGACAAAATCATATTTTGACTTTTCTGCCATGTAGGACGTGGGAACCGGAATATTCTTATAGCGCGAGATATCCACGCCTTCACTGTAGTCTTTTTTGTAATATACACCCGTTGCAATCGGGAATCGTGAAACGTCACGTTTTCCGTGATCCATGACCGCATGAACGTCAGGAGGAAAGACTGACTGCGTATTGTCATTAACGGACACCGCCGGATTCGCCCACCACAGAAAGGTCTGGGGCATTGCTGTCCGATTATACAACTGTCCGGTAATCTCAATGTAGGCCTTTCCCTGATAGAGGCTGATCTTCGTAATACCCTTCGTCCCGTACATCTGATCTACATCATGTAACAGTACCGAAACACTGCCGTCAGGATTTTCGCTTGTCACATAATCCACTGGAAGATACGTGGTCGGTCTATGATGCTGCGGCCAGTTGAACTCAATGCCGCCGGAAATCCACGGTCCTGTCAGTCCCACCAGGGCAGGCTTGATTACATGATTGTAATATACGAAATCATAATCGTTTGTCTTGTCGTAAGCCCTCTGGATACGCCCTCCCAGACTCGGGAGCACCATCACTTTCAGATATTCATTTTCCAGAAAAACGGCTTCGTACTCCTTATCTACTTTCTCATCACTGATTTTTTCAATCGTGGGATACGGATACACCTTTCCGGAACTTCCCTGATAAACGCGTTTATCCAGAAAAATGGGATTTTTTTCTGGCTCACCAATCTCGTAAGTTGGAATCACGACCTGCTCCACCCATACTTTTGTATTGCTCATTTTGGGTTTCCTCCTTGTTGAAATCTGTCTTAATATATTTCATGTTATAGTATTTTACTGCTATTTTCAATAAATAATAATCAAACAAATTGCCTTCTTATTTACTTTTATTGCTATTGTAGTCATCTCCTAACAGTAATACAGTATATATACACCAACGTTTTATCATTTATAAATAGTCCCACGGTAACATCATTCAGGTGAAATGCGAATATTATCATTACGAATTGCAAAGCTTGCAGTTGCTGCAATTGTCGCCAAAATTAGATTGATTCCCCATAAGGGCGCATACCCCATGCCCATTTTTACAAAAATACCACCAAGGTTGGAGCTTGCAAAGGCTCCGATTTGATGCCCAATCAAGGTAAAACCATAGAGGACAGCCATTTTTCTTGCACCAAATTTACGACTGATAATACCAGATGTGGGTGGTACGGTAGCATCTCCGCTCATTCCGAGAAGTGTTGTAGCCGCAAAAGCGAATGCAACGGTTTTTGGAAGGAAAAGAAATCCCAAGGAAATAAAAACTCTGATTGTGTAAACACAGCCCAAGACATTTTTCATGCGAAATTTTGTGCCAAGAAAACCAACCGCAACAGCGCCGAGCATCGTCGCAATCCCATATACCGTCAACGTCAGAGATGCTGTTCTTCCCGGAATGCCATAAGATAGATATTGAGAAAACAGATGACTTTCAATAATGGACATATTGAAGCCGCAAGTAGAGAACCCAATCACCAACAATCGGTAATCCCGATCGCGAAATGCACTTCTTAAAATCGAAAGTAATGACTCACTGCGAAGCGTTTCATCCTTTGTCGGTATCGCATTGGTCTTATTTGTTTTTTCAAGCCAAAGCGCAACCGGAACCATTGTCAAAAATGGAATTGCAAGGACTGTCATCGCCGTATGAATACCGAGATTGGAAATCATTGCTTCCAGTCCGGGCGACATGAGCGCATCGCCAATCCCCGCACTCGCCTGCACGATACCGGAAACAACGGCTGCCCGGCGTTCTCCAAGCACCGGTGTAATCGCACCCATGACGATCCCAAAACAAAGACCTGTCGTTCCAAAAGGTAAAACCAGACCGAAAAACACAAAAAGAGAGAAAAAATTTCGGCACAGCGGAGTAAACACCAAACCTGCAATCGTAAACACAATCCCCAAAAGAATTACAAAAACATTCGACTTTTTGAGTGCCAGCATTCCGAGAAAAGGTTGTGCAAATCCGTAAACCAGAGCGCCTACACCAATACAGAAACTGACACTTGCATAGTCGATACCCGTTACCGGCACAAGACCGGTCATCATAATTCCGTAATTGTCATGTACGCCTTGCATCACACCATGGCCAAGACACGCTGCCATTACGACCACAATCACTCGAAACAATTCTTGATATCTTTTGCTTTCATTTTTCATCATAATCACCTTTTTCATTTTATTGTTGCATTGTACTGCGCTTTTGTTTATAATACACTCAAAGAATACTTTTGTAAAATTAAAATATTTTAAGTAATTATTCAATATTTT
>JAIEDW010000074.1 GCA_029067805.1 Lachnospiraceae bacterium | reverse complement strand
CCACAGGAATATATTCCACCTTTTTGTAATTATTTATAGATAAATCATATCCGTTATCTACAATTTCCTGTTTTGAAACCATGAACGATTTTTCCGTACGTTCCCTGTCCTTTTCCTTATCGCGATTATGAAATCTTTGAATGATATCGGGAATATCGTTTTCATTAACCATGCTGCGCTTATCATCCAGGCTATACCCATCCGCCTGCATATCATAAAACCACACATAATCTGTTCCGCCATGCTCTGTTTTCGTAAAAATTAATATTCCTGTTGACACACCCGCATATGGCTTAAAAACGCCCGAAGGCATGGATATCACAGCTTCCAGTCTTTGATTCTCCACCAATTCTTTTTGTATTGCTTTATGCGCTGTGGAAGAACCAAACAAAACACCGTCAGGGACAATGCAGGCGCATCTTCCGCCGATTTTCAGCATCTGAACAAACAGCTCTATAAATAGTAACTCCGTCTTTTTTGTCTTGCATTTTTTCAAAATATCCGTAGATACAATATCATAATCAAGACTTCCCTTAAATGGCGGATTCGCCAATATAAGCGAATATTTATTTCTGTCTGTATTCTGATCAGACAGACTGTCGCGGTACTCAATAAACGGATTGCTGATTCCATGCGTCATCATGTTCATCGCCCCGATGCGAAGCATGGTACGATCCATATCAAATCCATGAAACATATGATTCATATAATGATCTTTTTTTGCTTTATCATAGAAAATCTCATCTTTCTTATTTTCTTTCAGATATTCACCCGCAGCTACTAAGAATCCCGAGGTGCCACAAGCCGGATCACAAATGATATCATCTACTGTCGGCTCCATTAATTCTACCATCATTCTGATAATATGCCGCGGTGTTCTAAACTGCCCATTCACTCCGGAATTTGCCAATTTTGATAACAAATACTCATATACATCACCACGCACATCCGTATCCTTTAACCCTGCCATTTGCTGATATAAATCATCCATCGCATCAACGATCTTAGAAAGCATTAAGGGTGTTGGAATTTTAAAAATGGCATCCCCCATGTATTTAGAATAAGCGCTGTCTTTATCTCCATGCAAATTTTTAATAAAAGGAAATACCATTTCCTGAATAACGGCATACATTTTTTGTGCCGGAAAATCGTGAAATACCGACCATTTTAACTGCGCTCCGTCAATGTTTCTGTCACCGAGCTGTACTTCTGTTGCAAAAATACTTTGATAGGGTAATCCCAGCATCGCACTTTCCTTTGCATGAATGTTATCCGTATCATCCAAATCATGTATAAACATGAGATAGGTCATCTGCTCAATAACATCCAATGGATTTGTAAGTCCGCCTGTCCAGAAAATTTCCCACAAGCTATCTATTTTGTTTTTTAATTCCCCTATAATCATTCCTGTTCTTCCTCCCAATTCCACGCGTATTTCGTATATCTGCCATTTCCTATTTTATTGATTTTTCTTTGTCTTACCAACTCTGTAAGCGTACGTTGAATGGTTGTCTGACTCACCCCGGTTACTCTTTGCATAAGCTCTGTTTTCGTAATCGTTCCAATATTATTCTTTATTTCTTCTTCTACTCGATTTGGTTTGGCAATTTTCTTTTCCTCAATTAACCTTGTTCTATCAAAAAAATCTCTGTAGGCGGCTACAATCACGCCCAGTATATAGACCACAAACGGTTCATAATCATTTTCTTCCTCATGCCATTTGTCAGAACTTTCTCGCAGTGCGGCATAATAAGAGCCTTTCGTTGTTTCAATCAACTTCTCAATACTGATGTATTTACCGACAATATACTCTGATTTATACATTAAAAGTATTGTTAATAACCGACTCATTCTACCATTTCCGTCTCGAAACGGATGAATACACAAAAAATCTAAAATAAACATCGGAATGAGCAATAACGCATCCGCTTCTGTATTATTAACCGCATCATTGTATGCCTCACAAAGTCTATCTACAGATTCCGGTGTTTCCCAAGCTGCAACAGGATTGAATCGAATCAATTTGTTCCCATCCGCATCCTCTTCTTCTATAATATTGTCAGCGCTTTTAAACATCCCACCAATCCCTGAATTTTCAAACTTATATAAATCCCTGTGAAGTTGCAGTATAAATGAACTTTTAACCGGAATATGCTCATTATTTTCATGAATGGTATTCAGCACATCGCGATATCCTGCAATCTCACATTCATTCCTGCTTTTAGGCATTGTTTTATCTAATACAATCTTTTTCAACCGCTCATCAGATGTATAGATTCCTTCAATTTTATTAGAACTTTCCGTGCTTTGAATTTTTGCCACTTCGATTAAATCTGTCAACACATCTGCATGCCTGTTGGCAATTAATCTCTGTTCGCCTTTATATTCATGAATCGTTGTCAAATATCCTACTACCTGTGGAGTAAGTAACTTTTTCCATTTTTCCCGATATTCATAATTTCTCATCCATATCCCTCATCCCCAAATCAATTTTGTCTTTTTATGGATTTTAACCTAATTAAATTATATTCTTTCATTAACTTGTTGTCAATTTTAATTTAGTCTTTTTCACTGTAATGACTAAATTAAAATTAATTTGATGTAATTAAATAACTTTTATTTGTTTATTCTGCCATAACAAAACCTCCCGAAAGAATTCAAATCCTTTCGGGAGGTTTTCCCATTCCTTTATTTCACACTATTCCGCACTATTCTCAGCCACTTTCGCTGCACGCGCTGCAACTTCTGCCGCCTGTACATCGCTTGGTGTCTGCTCATAACGCACAATCTCGTACTCAAAGTTTCCGCGTCCACCCGTCATAGAACGCAGTGTCGTACAATAACCCGAAAGCTCCATGATTGGAATATCCGCCTCAATCACCTGTTTTCCGTTTCCGATCGGGTTCATGCCAAGCACTCTGCCTCTGCGCTTGTTCAAATCGCCCATAATATCGCCCGTATATCTGTCGGGTACCGTCACCTTCAGATTTGCGATCGGCTCCAAGAGCACAGGACCTGCATCCATGAAGCCTTTCTTGAATGCCTGAACTGACGCCATCTTAAACGCCTGCTCCGATGAATCTACCGGGTGATAAGAACCATCATAAAGGATACCTTTTACGCCCACAACCGGATATGCCGCAAGAGGTCCCTTAATTACGGATTCCTGCATACCCTTCTCAACTGCCGGGAAGTAATTCTTCGGAACGGAACCGCCGACAACTTCCTGTTCAAATACATACGGCGTTTCCAAATCACCTGACGGCTCAAAGCGCATCTTTACATGACCATACTGACCATGTCCGCCCGACTGCTTTTTGTATTTATATTCCACATCGGATTTCTTCTTAATCGTTTCCTTAAACGCAACCTTCGGCTTAGTAAGCTCAATCTCACACTTATATTCATTCAGCAAACGGCTCTGAATAATATCAAGCTGCTGCTCACCAATACCATAAAGTAAAGTCTGTCTGTTTTCCGTATCATTGACAACCTTGAGCGTCTGGTCTTCATGCGAAATTTTCTGCAATGCCTGTGACACCTTATCGATATCGCCCTTGTTCGGCACTTTGTAACGCATTGACGTGTACGGCTTTGAAATCTCAAACTTACCGTACTCGATAACCGTTGCCTTCGTAGAAAGCGTATTGCCTGTTCTCGCCGCTGTGAGCTTTGCAATCGCGCCGATATCGCCTGCATGGAGCTCACTGATTTCAACCGGCTTGCTGCCCTGCAGAACATAGAGCTTATTCACTTTCTCCTCTACGTCCTTATCCTTATTGTAAATCACGTCGTCTGACTTAAATACGCCCGAACAAACTTTGATCAGTGAGTACTTACCGATAAACGGATCGACAATCGTCTTAAATACATACGCGGACTTTGCCTTTGAGAAATCATAGTTTGCCTCAAAGACTTCGTTTGTCTTCATGTTAAAGCCTGCAATCTGTCTGTTTTCCGGACTCGGCATATATTTCACAATATCATCCAAAAGCGTATATGTACCTTGGCATAAAATGCTCGAACCCATACTGATCGGAACAATGGAACCGTCCATAACATTTGTCCGGAGCGCCGCACGAATCTCATTTTCCGTGAACGTTTCGCCGCCAAAGTAACGCTCCATAAACTCCTCACTGGTTTCCGCAACCGCTTCCATCAGTGTATCCTTGTAAAGTGAGAGATTCTCCTTACTGTAATCGGGTATCTCGCACTCCTCAACTTCTTTGCCCTTCCAGCGGTTTCCTGTCTCGCTCACAACGTTTACATAACCGACAAATTTCTCATTCTCTCTAATCGGAAAATGGAACGGCGCGATTTTCTTTCCATACATCTCTGTTAATTTTTCAACCGCGTTCTTAAATGATGCATTGTCCGCATCCATTCCCGTAACGTATATCATTCTTGGCAGTTTGTACTTCTCGCAAAGTTCCCATGCTTTCTCGGTACCTGCCTCAACGCCCGATTTTCCGGAAACGATAATAACCGCCGCATCTGCTGCGCTGATCGCCTCCTCAACCTCGCCTATAAAATCAAAATAGCCGGGTGTGTCGAGTACATTAATCTTTGTACCCTCCCACTCAATAGGTACGACTGATGTGCTGATTGATATTTTCCGCTTTTGCTCTTCCTTACCAAA
>JAIEDW010000073.1 GCA_029067805.1 Lachnospiraceae bacterium | reverse complement strand
CAGCAGCCTTCGCAGAGTCCTCCAATGCCCGAATCTGCCGTGTTGCCTCGTAGCCATCCATGATCGGCATCTGAATATCCATCAGGATCAGTTCATAAGCACCTGCCTCCACATTTTTGATCCTGTCTACGGCTTCTGTTCCATCACTTACGGTATCCACTACAAATCCCATACTCCCCAGAATTTCCTGCGCGATTTCCTGATTGATCTCATTGTCCTCTACCAGCAGAATCTTCCTGCCTGTAAAGATATCATTCAGGTTTTCTTCCTCCGGTTTTTCCTCCTTCTCTGCCCCCTGCTCCATATAAGAGGTAAGCAGAATCTTTCGAAGTTCGGAAAGAAAGATCGGTTTCGAGCAAAATGCCGTAACACCGGCCTCCTTTGCCTCCTCCTCAATATCAGCCCAATCATATGCGGTAAGGATAATGATCGTTGCCGTCTCTCCAATGACCTTGCGGATCCTGCGGACAACTTCAATGCCATTCATATCCGGCATAAGCCAGTCGATCACGTATGCGCTGTAAGGTTTGTTTTCTTCAATCGCAAACTCTGTACGGACGACCGCTTCCTTTCCCTGTGTTGTCCAGTCAGGATTCATGCCGATAGAGGAAAGCATCTTGCTGACACTCATGCAGGTATTTACATCATCATCCACGATCAACGCACGCAGATTCTCCAGTCTCTCCAGATGCTCTGCCTCCTGCGGCTGCTCCACCGTACGGAACCGGAAGGTTACGATAAACTCGGTTCCCTTCCCCACTGCGCTCTCCACCTCAACGGTCCCGTTCATCATTTCTATGATATTCTTGGTGATCGCAAGACCGAGACCCGTTCCCTGAATACCACTCACCGTGGAAGTCTGTTCCCGCTCAAACGGCTCAAACAAATGCTTTAAAAATTCTTCGCTCATACCAATGCCGTTATCCTTGATCCGGAACTGGTAGGAAGCATATCCATCCGGCTCGCTGTCCGTCTGGATGATGCGGACGCTGACCGTCCCTCCCGCTTTTGTATATTTCATCGAATTGCTCAGAATATTCAAAAGCACCTGATTCAGACGCAGCTTATCACAAATGATCGTCTCGTTTGTCACATCCACCGTATCAATATAAAATTCAAACTGCTTGGCCTTGATATCGGATTGTACGATCGTTTTCAGGTCATGCATGATCTCAGGAAGACTTACCTCCTCCTCATTAATCCTGACCTTGCCGCTTTCAATGCGGCTCATATCCAACACATCATTGATCAGAGAAAGCAGATGCTTACTGGACGTCATGATCTTATCCAGATAATTCCGTATGCTGTCTGCATTTTCAATATGCGATGCCGCCAGCGTGGTAAAGCCGATGATCGCATTCATCGGTGTACGGATATCGTGGGACATATTGTTCAGGAAAGTAGTCTTGGCACGACTGGCGTGCTGAGCCTGCGCAAGCGCCTCCTCCAATACCTGCTTCTGCTTCTGTTCCTCCTGCACGATCTCATCAATATTCCGGAATCCGGCAAGAACGGTAAAGCCCTCCTGTGAATTCTCTCTCTCTACTTTAATATAGGTAAATTGAAAATTGTGTATCGTTTCATCCATCAGGATCCGATAGGTTCCTCTATATTCCATATCAGTAGCCAGCTTTTCAGCCACCGTATCAATGGACAGCGCCTCCAAAAGCTCCTGTTGATCCTCCACATAAACGCGCTCCCTGACATACTGCTGCACAAGTGGCGTATACGGAAATATCTTCTGAAGATCCTTTTCCAGTCCCGTAGTGATATAACCTTCCAGCTTTATTACTTTAGCCGTATTTTCCCCCGTATTGACTGCATAAACGTTGAGGTAATCACGGCTCAGTGCATCCACAATGGCAAGCTGTTCCTCCAGCTCCTTATTGGACTGCTCGGATGCCACCAGTATTTTTTCCTTCCATCTTAACCAAAACAACAATCCAAGGATGGTGACAACAACCAGAATCGTGATCACAGCCGCCACAGCCATCTTCCCCGGATGCGCCTGCATATACTGTAGAAGAGTCAAATTCTGTGGTGTGTACGAAGTATACTGTGTAATCAACTGATTGAGCTCATCCTCTGACATTTGCTTCAGGCATTTGTCAAGTATCGTCACAAGCTCATGATCACAGCTCTCCCTCACATACATTTGAAAGGAAAATCTCATACCGTTTACGACACTGTATTGCAGGGAACTGGTAAAATCATTATTGACAAACAGCTGTGCCGTGTAGGTATATAAATAAACGGCATCCGCTTCTCCCTTCAGGACAGCGCCTAACGCATCCTCTCTCGTGTCATAGTACAGGATCTGCGCATCGCCGGTGAGCCCCCTTTCCAGCGGCACCTCTCCCTGCACATCTATCGCTGCGATGGTCCTGACCTTGCCCGTAAAA
Organism: Lachnospiraceae bacterium; assembly: GCA_029067805.1. Classification (GTDB taxonomy): domain Bacteria; phylum Bacillota; class Clostridia; order Lachnospirales; family Lachnospiraceae; genus COE1. The sequence goes on along the minus strand of JAIEDW010000073.1, from coordinate 1,109 downwards.
TTCTTTTTGGTCACCTCTGCTATGCCGGCCGACATGAAGGGATCCGTATGAAAGCCGCGATAAGCATTCTCCCCTGTCGTCAAATCAGAGATTTTTTGGTCAATCACAACATCCACACCGTTCGTATCCGCAAGCGTGTAATACTCTTCCCTATCCTTCGGCACAACGATTTCATACGGCAGACCGCAAAACTCCATGACCTTTGCAAAGTAATCCGGCATGATGCCCTTTAATTCTCCGTTTTCAACGTAAGAATAGGGCTGTCTGTCTCCGATCGCCGTCACCGTGATCTTTTTCTTTCCGTCAAGAACGTCCTGTATATATGCTTTCTCCCGTTCATTAAATACAAGTCCGGGAGAGTGGACCGGCCCATAATATTTGAAAAACAGCGTATTCTCCCAATCTCCTGCATTGACATTCATCTGTTCGATTGCATAATCAATTTCTTCCAGAAGTTCTGTGTCTTCTTTTCGCACGATAGCATAGAAATTCTCTGTCATCAACGTGTCCAGAGTTCTTTCGTCCGCCGGCTTTCTCAGGTTGCTGGAAAGGATCGCGTCAATGCTGCCGTCCTGCAAAGCCTCCTCAAGCTGGAGTGCGTCTTCGTATTCCTTCGTCTGGTAGGAAAACTGTTTCTCCGCGGCGAACTCTGCCAGACTGGTATTCTGGCTGCTGCCCTTCAGCAGTCCGATGCACATACCATCATAGCTTTTGTAATCTCCACTGTGAAATTTTGTGTTGTCCGCCAAAACGGAAATGACCGTGCTGTTGCGTCCCACGGGATACGAAAACGCAAATTTATCTTCGCGCTCAGGATTCTTTCTGGCAGACGTGACCACATCGATCTCACCGTTTTCCAACATGGTAAGCATATCATTCCATGATGCATCATACCCGACATAATCAAAATTCAGATGGGAATATTTGGAGATCATCTGCAAGAGCTCAATGCCGTATCCGCTCAGCCTTCCCTCCTCATTCTCCATATGATAACCGTCAAAATAGAAAATGCCGGCTTTCACCCTTGCATTGGCCGCTTCGTCCGCCACATTTGCATCAGACGCCTTTACTGGTATAAAATCACATATTATGAAAAACAGACATAATAA
>JAIEDW010000072.1 GCA_029067805.1 Lachnospiraceae bacterium | reverse complement strand
GACGGTTTTCACCGCTGGCATGTGATGAAAGAATATCCGGATATTTACGAGCGTGAGCACGGAATGCTGCCGGTTGCTGTGATTGATAAACCTTTGTCAAACAGAATGGCAAGTACGGTGAGGCATAATCGGGCAAGGGGTTCGCATAATGTAGATTTGATGAGTAATATCGTAAAGGAACTGCATGAGCTTGGAAAGAGCGATGCGTGGATTGCAAAGCACCTTGGTATGGACAAGGATGAGATCTTGCGTCTAAAACAGATCAGCGGTCTTGCGGCATTGTTTAAAGATGTCAATTTCGGGGAGGCATGGAAACCGGTTGAGGAAGCCCTTCGAGAGAGCGAAAATCAGACAGAGGAAGAAGATAATAAGAGATAAAAGAAAGGATGGAAAGATCATGAGCAAACCATTAAGTAATGAGGTAAAACAGGCGCTTGAGGATATTTATTATCACGAGCGCACAGGTCGGGGAAAAGAGGCGTTTGCCCTCTTGGAAAAAGCGTCCGCCGCCGGGGACGGAGACGCGAGCTGTATTTTGGCAAGATGTCTGTGTGGACGCCAGTATGTGTGGATTGGTCACCGTTTTCCGGAAGATGATGACAAAGCGATTGCGCTTTATCGTAAATCCGTGGAACAGGGAAGTGCGCTTGGCGTATTGATTGCTATGCGTTGCGGGGAACTTACTCCTGCGCTTGAGAAAAAGATGCCGTTTGCAAATTTACAGGAGGCATTTGATGTTGTTTTGGAACAGGCACAGGATGGGGAGGCATTCTGTCAGTATGTAATCGGTAACTGCTATTTTTGGTGGGACTTTTTGCGGATACAGAATAAAGGAAGTGAGGATTTTCCGAATCCACAGGCATTTAAGGCATATTTGAAGGAGAATATTTCCAAGTGCGAGGATTGGTTCTGGAAAGCTTTTCGGGGCGGTATGTATTTTGCTGCAAACAACTTAAACCAATACTATACAAAGGGCGATGAGGACATCATAAAGCCCGAGCCTGCAAAGGCAAAGGATTTGTGGAAAATGGGTGCGGAATACGGACATCCGTATCAACAGGCAGTCTATGCGGATGACTTGGAGGCAGCGGGACGCAAGGAAGAAGCGCTTGAGTGGTTTAAGAAGGCAGCAGAGGGCGGACACCCCGGAGCATGGTGTGACGTGGGACGTTGCTATGCGGAAGGGATTGGAACAGCAAAGGATGAGGCATATTCCATAGAATGTTTCGAGAAAGATCTTGCGTATGAACATATTAACAGCTTTGATCGTTTGGGTAAGGCTTACTATTTTGGCAGAGGCGTTGCACAAGATTACAACAAAGCGTTTGAGATGTTGTCGCGCGGTTATAACATGGGCAGTAAATTCGGCGTCTTTTATTTAGGAAAGTGCTGTTTTGAAGGCTGGGGTACGCCTCGGGATTACGGCAGAGCGCGAATGTTTTTGGAACAGGTGGATTGGGGCTATTGGGAGGCGGATTATCTGCTTGGCATGATTTACGGACGCGGTCTGGGCGTTCCGGAAGATGTGGAAAAGGGCGTTGCATATCTGCAAAAAGCCGGTGACCATGCCGAGGTGAAAGAGGAGATGCGCAATTATAAGAAAACCCTTTTGGGCTTTGGAAAATGGGTACGGCGTTAATAAATAGAATAGAACATTGATTCAAAAAGGGACCGGAGTGAACCGGTCCCTAAATTATGTTTAAGCATTGACAATTTCCAATATCCGTTCCATATCTGCAATCAATCCTCTTGAGTAATTTTCGGCATCGCGGTAAATTCGTTCCGCATCGGTATAAGCGCCGCTGTTGACAGCATTGATAACAGAAGCGCCGTACTGATGGAATTTTCGGTGTTTTGCGCCAAGTCCTTCCCAAATGGGCAGAACGCTGGGAATATCCGGGGTCATGGAGTAATAAAAATGTCCGAAACCGCATTTTGTGGAATCCAACTGCAGCGGCGTTATGGTTTTGCTGTCCGCTATTTTTTTTAGATTGCCAAGCCACGTTTTGTGCGAAGAGATGGCGGTTGTCATGTACTGGGCAAATTCTTGTCTTTCCAGATGGAAGAATGCGTCTGCTGTCATACTGCCCATTTGTTTTACGGTTTGGTCAAGCGTTTTTTCAATATCGACAACAGGTTTTGTCGCTTCCTGAAGTTCATAACCGACTTGGCGCATAAAGTTTGAACTATCTTTGAGCTGATTTTCCATTTCTGTCATAGAGCTGCTGATTTCTTCGCTGACAGCAGCAATAGAGCTGATGGATTCGTTGATATTTGAAACATAGCGCTGACTTTCATCATTTATTTCCCATACATTTTTTATTTTATCGGTCATGGAGGTCAGCGATTCGATGGTGCTTGTAGAACTCTGCACGCTTTTTTGGGAAGCGCTTTTCATGTTGCTTACAAAATCGCCCATGTTCTTTGTCATTTTTTGCGTTTCCTCGGCGAGTGAGCGAATTTCTTCCGCAACGACAGCAAAGCCTCTTCCCGCTTCGCCTGCTCTGGCAGCTTCCACGGAAGCGTTCAGCGCAAGCAGATTGGTCTGCATGGATATGCTGTCAATGCCCGCAATAACCGTACTGATGTTGTTCATGATATTGAGCAGTTCATCCATATCGCTCTGCATTTGACGGGAAACGTTGATCGTCTGCTCGGAAAGTTCTTTAATCATAGTCAGTTCATTTTGTCCTGACTCTATTTTGCGATAAACCTCATCTGTTTTTTCGGAAATGCCGATAATGGTATTGGTCAGTTCCTCGTGCTGGTTGTTGGACGTAGAGCTTCCGGATGCGCCAAATATGGTTTCGGTCGCTCTTGTCACCCGCTGAGAGATGTCCATTATTTTTTCTGTCTGATGCTGCATTGTCAGATCAAGAGAGCTAATCTGCATGACAGCTTTGATGTTTTTTTCAAACACCTCTGCAAATTGTTGTCTTCCATTAAGCAGCCGCCGGTAAATTTTGCCAAGTTCAGGTTCTTTTGAGTAATCCGTCTCCTTTAATTCGGAAACAGCCTTCATCAGTGTTGCTTTTGTTCTTCGGAATGTCATTTCGATACCCTCTTATCTTTCTTAAATAATTATGCCAATAGTTACATCATTATAATTCCATCATACGGGATTTTGAACTTTTTGCAAGCGTTTCTTTCATTTTATTTTATGGGAATCCCTTGAAAATTTTTACCGTTTATGTATAATAAAGGAATGTAACCTTGCAATAGAAAACGAATAAGAGGATAGTAGAGAATGATCAGTGCAAACAATGTAACCTATCGGGTTGGAAAAAAGGCATTATTTGAAGATGTAAATATTAAATTCACGGAGGGCAACTGCTACGGTTTAATCGGAGCCAATGGAGCAGGAAAGTCAACTTTTTTAAAGATTTTATCGGGAAAGCTGGAAACGACAAAGGGCGATATCGCAATCACGCCCGGACAGCGGCTTTCCGTTTTGGAACAGGACCACTTTAAATATGATGAGTATCCCGTAATGGACGTGGTGATTATGGGAAATGCGCGTCTTTATGAGATTATGAAAGAAAAAGACGCGATTTACGCAAAAGAAGATTTTACGGACGAGGACGGCATTCGCGCGAGCGAGCTTGAGGGCGAGTTTGCGGAGCTGAACGGCTGGGAGGCAGAGTCGGATGCGGCACAGCTTTTAAACGGACTCGGAATTGATACGGATATTCATTATGCGATCATGAAAGACTTAAACGGCAGTGAGAAGGTGAAAGTACTTCTTGCAAAGGCTTTGTTTGGCAATCCCGACATCCTTTTGCTTGATGAGCCGACAAACCATCTTGATTTAGATGCGATCGCATGGCTTGAGGAGTTTTTGATCAACTTTGACAACACAGTTATCGTGGTGTCACATGATCGTTATTTTTTGAACAAAGTGTGTACGCAGATTGCGGATATTGATTATGGTAAGATTCAGCTTTATGCCGGCAACTATGATTTCTGGTATGAGTCCAGCCAGCTCCTTGTAAAGCAGATGAAAGAGGCAAACAAGAAAAAGGAAGAAAAAATCAAGGAATTACAGGAGTTCATTTCCCGTTTCTCCGCAAATGCGTCAAAATCAAAGCAGGCGACATCAAGAAAGCGTGCATTGGAGAAGATTGAACTCGACGACATTAAACCGTCGAGCCGCAAGTATCCTTATATTGATTTCAGACCGGATCGCGAAATCGGTAACGAAGTGCTGACGGTAGAGAACCTTTCAAAGACCATAAACGGCGAGAAGGTGCTCGACAATATTTCGTTCATCTTAAACCGCGAGGATAAGGTTGCGTTTGTCGGTGGAAATGAGCTTGCAAAGACGACGCTGTTCCAGATTCTTATGGGAGAGATAGAACCGGACGAGGGTACTTATAAGTGGGGCGTAACGACATCACAGGCGTATTTTCCGAAGGATCCGACAAACGAGTTTGACAATGATTATACCATTGCGGACTGGCTTATGGGCTATTCCAAGGTTGACGATATCACATACGTGAGAGGCTTTTTGGGGCGTATGCTTTTTGCGGGCGAGGATGGCGTGAAAAAGGTGAAAGTGCTTTCCGGAGGCGAGAAAGTGCGCTGCCTTCTCAGTAAGATGATGATCAGCGGTGCAAACTGTCTGATTTTAGACGAACCGACAAACCATCTTGATATGGAGTCGATCACGGCGTTGAACAACGGTCTGATCAAGTTCCCCGGCGTTGCAATCTTTGCATGTCACGACCATCAGTTTGTGGAAACGACGGCAAACCGTATTATGGAGATTCTTCCGGATGGTACGCTGATTGATAAGATTACGACATACGATGAATATCTTGCAAGCGACGAGATGGCAAGAAAGAGAACAGCCGTGTACACTGCTGAGGCAGAGGATGAGAGCGGCGAAGAAGAATAAGATTTTGACAGGCGGATGCAGCAGATACATCTGCCTGTTTCTATCTGTATGGGTGTATCGGAAAAGGAGAAGAGATAAAAATGGGATATATTGATTTACATGTGCATTCAAATCGCTCGGACGGAACGCTTACGCCAAAGGAACTGGTTGATTATGCAGTGAAAAAGGGAGTAGTGGCGATTGCGCTCACAGACCATGATACTGTGGACGGCATTGACGAAATCATGGAGTATGCAAAGGATAAGCCGATTGAAGTAATACCGGGAATTGAATATTCGACGGAGTATAACGGACGTGATGTTCATATCGTGGGACTTTTCATTGACCATAATGCGCCGGTATTTCATGACTATCTTGCGCGTTTTCAGCAGTCAAGGATTGACAGAAATCATAAACTTTGTGCTAATCTGCAAAGCGCGGGAATAGA
>JAIEDW010000071.1 GCA_029067805.1 Lachnospiraceae bacterium | reverse complement strand
GTATATTGAAATCGAACTGACGGAAAGCAGCGGTTATGACGACTTTACATCCCTCTTTGATTTTGTCAAACGGATCAAGAGCTATGGCATTCACACCTCAATTGACAATTTTGGAACAGGATACGCCTCAGTAAAACTGATAAGCGATCTTGATATCAATGTAATCAAGCTTGACCGCTCCTTCGTCACTGGCATAACCGACGCGGTTTTAGAAGATATCGACGCTTCTTTTTCCGACGGAAGAACCGCGCTGAAACGGGCAAAAAATAACGAAGTCATAATGAAATCCATTATTGAAACCGCACATGCGCTCGGTATCAAGGTTATCTGCTCGGGTATCGAAAACGAACAGCAGGAAAAACTCTTAAAACGGCACGGCTGTGACATGGGACAGGGCTTTTTGTATGACAAAGCGCTTCCGCATGACATCTTTGCGAAAAAATTACAGGGCATCTCGTGATGCCCTGCTGTGTTCTTTATGATTTTAAAAACGCGCTGTAACCTCTTACCGCTTCATAGACATCTGCCTTGCTGCTGGCTTCATACGGCGCATGCATATTCATTACCGCAACACCGCTGTCAATAACATTCATTCCGTATTTTGCCATAATGTACGCGATCGTTCCGCCGCCGCCGACATCTACCTTTCCAAGCTCCGCAAACTGATATTTGACATCTGCCTCATCCATCACCTTTCGAAGCTGTGCAATGTATTCCGCATTCGCGTCATTCGATCCGCTCTTTCCACGCGAACCCGTATATTTGTTGAACGTAAGACCATGCGCCAAAAATGCCGCATTATTCTTCTCAAACGCATTCGCGTACAGCGGATCATATCCCGCGCTCACATCGGACGAAAGCATTCTTGAATTTGCGAGCGCTCTTCGTACCAATCTCTGTGAATCCTCCTCCGTCGCAGCCACAAGCTCCGCAACCGCATTCTCAAAAAAGCGCGACTGCATTCCCGTAGCGCCGACACTGCCAATCTCTTCCTTGTCAACCAAAAGGCAGCAGAGCGTATTTTCCGTGATATCCGATGCCATATCCAGCATCGCAAAAAACGACGTGAAAGCGCAGATTCGATCGTCCTGTCCGTACGCTAGGATCATACTTCTGTCAAATCCCAAATCTCTTGCTTTTCCGGCGGGAACAATCTCAAGCTCCGCCGACAAAAGATCCTCCTCCTCGATGTCATACGAATCCTTTAAAAGCTTTAGCACATTTGCCTTAAGCGCCTCTTTCTCCTTGTCTTTCTTCTCCTCACCATCTTCCGTTTCCGCGTCGTCCGAAAGCGGACAGTTTCCGATCAACAGATCAAGATTTTCTCCCGTTACAACCTCTGTTGCCTTTTTCGTCATCTGCTCGCCCGCAAGATGAACCAGCAAATCTGTAATGACAAATACAGGATCGTCATCTTTTTCGCCGATGCAGACATTGACCGTCGTACCGTCCTTCTTCGCTACCACACCGTGAAGCGCCAACGGAATCGCCGTCCACTGATACTTCTTAATGCCGCCGTAATAATGGGTATCAAAATATGCAAATCCGTCCTTCTCATACAGCGGGTTCTGTTTCACATCAATTCTCGGCGAATCGATATGTGCGCCCAAAATATTCATTCCCTCCGATATCGGCTTTTTTCCAAGCTGAAAAAGCGCCACGCTTTTATTCATCTGTACAACGTAAAGCTTATCCCCGGCTTTCAATCGCTCTCCCTGTCTGAGCACAGAATACAGTTCGCGATATCCTTTCTCCTCTGCCATTTTTACGACAAGCGAGGCACACTCGCGCTCTGTCTTTCCCTCGTCCAGACATTTTTTGTAAAGACCGCAGACCCGTTCAAGCTCCTGTTTGTCCTCGTCCCGATATCCAAGCCATAAACTATCCTTTTTCATCTTATAACCATACTCCTTTTCCATTCTTTTTATAACGCTGTAATAGTAGTGTAAAGGCACTATGAAAATATAATAGCACAAATTGTTTCCATTTTACAGCATTTCTATGCAATTTACACCAAATATAGCTTGTTTTTTTCCTTTTATTTGATAAAATAGTAGATATCATTCATTGAAACGTTGTTAGTATTGTTAAATATTTGACATTTTACGCATCAAGGAGGAATTCCCTTTGGCATCTGAGTTTACAGGTCTTACGGTTAAGCAGATTTGTGAGGCAATCTCTACACTTAGCCCATGTATGGACGATTATATCTATGTTTATGACTTGGTTCATGACTTCTACTATATATCACCGACGGCAGTCAAGCGCTTTTGTTTACCCGACTGCCAATTTGATAATGTCGTTGAAAATCACGCAGAATTTGTCTATCCCGCGGATTTGCCCGAGCTTCAGCGCGATCTGCGCGAGTTGATCGAAGGCAAAAAAGAGTTTCACGATATGCTCTATCGCTGGGTTTCCGTAGACAACGACCCGATATGGATCAATAGTCGCGGCACCGTGATCAGACACGAAAATAAGCCACTTTACATGATTGGCTGCATCAATGAGATT
>JAIEDW010000070.1 GCA_029067805.1 Lachnospiraceae bacterium | reverse complement strand
GACGGCGCGAGAAAAAGCATTAGTATAGAAAGTGCAATAACAGAACAGGAATATCTAAACATATGTTCTTTCCTTTCGAAATGTATTCTTCCACACATTATAGTACGAAAAAAGGCAGATGCACAATACCCTATAAAATTTTCAGAATACATTGACTATTGTACAAAATGGAGATAAAATTATTGGTGTGACTATTTCACGAGGAAAAGGCGGTAGTGCAGATGGCAGATAAGGCAGATTGGGTTGTCGATGGATTTCAATTTGGAACAGAGCAGGACGCAAATCTTGCAAAGAGCGAAAAAATCAAAGTACAGCGTCTTGAGGGCAAAATCGATTACAGCAACCCCGAGATGATGCTTGCGGTATACAAAAAGGCGGTCAATAACCGCGTGTTTAAAACGCCCGTGGGCTATGAATTTTTAAAAAAATTGCAAGGTTTGTTAAAGGAAACTGCGATTTCCGAAGATGAAGTTGCGAATATTCCCATACAGGGCGTCTACAGCCTTCGTGAAAGTACAAGTCCCGCGGTTGAGCGCGTCAAGGCGAGTCAGAAGAAGCCGAAGCCGACAAGAAAACAAATCGGTCTTGGCGCATCGGTATTTGCCAATGTGGTACTTTTGCTGTTGGTGGCGCTTATGTTTTTTATATCCATGACAGGTTCCAAGCCAACGGTTTTAAATTATAAACGTGCGGTTCAAAACGAATACGCCCAGTGGGAACAAGAACTTTCCCAGCGGGAGAGTGTGATACGCGAGAAAGAAAGAGAGCTTATGCTGGAAGAAGGGGACTGACATGGGGAATTTAAAAATACTCGTGGTTGATGATGAGAGCAGAATGCGTAAGCTGGTGCGGGATTTTCTTGTAAAACAGGGCTATCAGGTGCTGGAGGCAGGGGACGGCAGCGAGGCGCTTGACTTGTTTTTTGACAATCAGGATATTGCGCTGATGATATTGGATGTTATGATGCCAAAAATAGATGGCTGGCAGGTATGCAGAGAAGTGCGGGCTTACTCACAAGTGCCGATTATCATGCTTACCGCGAGGGCTGACGAGAAAGACGAACTTCTGGGCTTTGAACTTGGCGTTGACGAGTATATCGCGAAGCCGTTCAGCCCCAAGATACTGGTGGCAAGAGTGGAGGCAATCCTAAGGCGCACAAACAAGCTTTCGGAGGACGAAAACCTTGAGTGTGGCGGAATTGTGATAGACAAAGCGGGTCATGTGGTAACGATTGATGGAAAGGCAATCGATCTGAGTTACAAAGAATTTGAGCTGCTGACATATTTTGTTGAGAACAGAGGCATTGCGCTTTCGAGAGAAAAGATACTAAATAGTGTGTGGAATTACGACTATTTCGGCGATGCGAGAACGATTGACACGCATGTGAAAAAACTCCGGAGTAAAATGGGAGAAAAGGGTGAACTGATCAAAACTGTTTGGGGAATGGGTTATAAGCTTGAGGTATAGGCGGTGACAACATGAAGCATTCCGTGAAGCAGCAGATTGCCGTAATTTTTATAGCGGTTATGGCGGGGACTGTTGCGCTGTGCTGGATAGCAAACAATCTTTTTTTGGAAAAATTTTATATTGAAAATAAAACGAATGCAATCCAAGATGCATATGTGCGTATTAATGAGGCGGCATCGAATGGAGATATTGTTTCCGATGCGTTCGACCTCGAACTTCGCAAAACCTGTGATATGTATAATATCGGTATCGTTGTGATAGATGCGCAGTCCAATATCATAA
>JAIEDW010000007.1 GCA_029067805.1 Lachnospiraceae bacterium | reverse complement strand
GAAATTGGTGAGCAGCATATTGGCAAGACATTACAGGTTGCGGGCTGGGTGGAAAATATACGGGATCACGGCGGCGTGTCGTTTATTGATCTGCGCGATATGTACGGTGTATTACAGGTTGTTATGCGCGATACAACGCTCTTGAACGGAATTACAAAGGAGATGTGTGTTTCTATTGAGGGACCTGTTGAAAAGAGAGACGAGGAAACCTACAATCCCAAAATTCCCACAGGAACGATAGAGCTTGAAGCAAAGACGGTGACAGTTCTCGGAAAGGTATATCATCAGCTTCCGTTTGAGATTATGACTTCCAAGGAAACGAGGGAGGATGTGCGATTAAAGTACCGTTATCTTGATTTAAGAAACGCGAAGGTGCGGGACAACATGATTTTCCGTTCACAGGTAATCAGCTTTTTGCGTCAGAAGATGACGGAGCTTGGCTTCCTTGAAATGCAGACGCCGATTTTATGCGCGTCGTCACCGGAGGGGGCAAGGGATTATATCGTGCCTTCCAGAAAATATAAGGGAAAGTTTTATGCGCTCCCACAGGCGCCACAGCAGTACAAGCAGCTTTTGATGGTATCGGGTTTTGATAAGTATTTTCAGATCGCGCCTTGTTTCCGTGATGAGGATGCACGTGCCGACCGTTCACCGGGAGAGTTTTACCAGTTGGATTTTGAAATGAGTTTTGCGACGCAGGAAGATGTGTTCCAGGTAGGCGAGGAGGTGCTTTCCGCCACATTTGAAAAGTTTGCGCCCGAGGGGTACGCAGTCACAAAAGCGCCGTATCCTGTGATCAGCTACAAACAGGCAATGCTTGAATTTGGCACAGATAAGCCGGATCTTAGAAATCCGCTTCGTATTATAGATGTAACGGACTTTTTCCAAAAGTGCAGTTTTAAGCCGTTTCTTGGCAGGACGGTGCGTGCGATCAAGGTGCATGCCGAGATGTCGAAAGGTTTTCATGAAAAGCTGTTAAGTTTTGCGACGGGACTTGGCATGGGCGGACTTGGGTATCTTGAGATTGCGGACGACATGAGTTATAAGGGACCGATTGATAAGTTTATTCCACAAGAATTGAAACAGGAATTTGCGGATATTGCCGCGCTTGAGGCGGGGGATACGATTTTCTTTATTGCGGATAAGGAAGAACGGGCAAATTACTATGCGGGACAGCTTCGGATTGAGCTTGGTGAGAAGCTTGATCTGTGCGAGAAGAATGCGTATCGTTTTTGTTATGTAAACGATTTTCCGATGTATGAGCTGGACCCCGATACAAAGCAGATAGGATTTACGCACAACCCGTTTTCGATGCCACAGGGCGGACTGGAGGCGCTGCAAAACGAAGATCCGTTGGAAATTCTGGCATACCAGTATGATATCGTGTGCAACGGTGTCGAGCTTTCGAGCGGCGCGGTCAGAAATCATGATATTGATATTATGGTGAAGGCGTTTGAGATTGCGGGATATGATGAGGAAACCCTAAAGGCAAAGTTTGGCGCGCTCTATCAGGCGTTCCAGTTTGGCGCTCCGCCTCATGCGGGAATGGCGCCGGGAGTAGACCGAATGCTGATGCTGTTAAAGAATGAGGACAATATCAGAGAAACGATTGTATTTCCGATGAGCGGTTCCGCACAGGATTTGATGTGTGGCGCGCCGAACGATGTGACGGAGCAGCAGCTTCGAGAAGTGCATATTAAAATCCGAGATTAGAGCACGAAAAGGGATAGAAATAGAGAGGGAAGACAATGGCAAATATCATTTCAGACGAAACAATAGACTATGTAGGAATTCTTGCGAAGCTTGCGCTTTCCGATGAGGAGAAAGAGCAGGCGAAAAAGGATATGGGAAGAATGCTGGACTATATTGATAAGCTTGGAGAGCTTGATACGACCGGCATTGAGCCGATGTCGCATGTGTTTCCCGTGCAGAATGCCTTTCGGGAAGATGTTGTGACGAATGGCGATGAGAGTGAGAAAACCTTAAAGAATGCGCCGGGCGAAAAGGATAATATGTTTATTGTGCCAATCACAATATGAAGCTTTGACTTTGGAGGTAGAAATGGAACTATTAAAATACAGCGCTGTGGAGCTTGCGGCGGCAATTAAAGAGGGAAAAGCGACTGCCGTAGAGGCTATGGAGGCGACGCTTTCAAGAATAGAGGAAAAGGACGGCGAAATCAACGCCTATGTGACGATTGACCGAGATGCTGCGCTTGCGGCGGCAAAAGAGGCACAGCAAAAGATTGACGCGGGAGTGCTGACAGGACCGCTTGCGGGTGTGCCAGTGGCGATTAAGGACAACCTGTGTACGGAGGGAATGCTGACCACATGCGCGTCAAAAATACTTGAAAATTTTGTGCCGACCTTTTCTGCGGAGGCAGTGATCAATTTGGAAAAAGCGGGTGCGGTTGTGATTGGAAAGACCAATATGGACGAGTTTGCGATGGGTTCAACCACGGAAACTTCCGCGTATGGGGAAACAAAAAACCCGTGGAATTTAAAACATGTGCCGGGCGGCTCTTCGGGCGGTTCTGCAGCGGCAGTAGCGTCGAACGAATGTTTTTTTGCATTAGGATCCGATACGGGTGGTTCCATCAGACAGCCGGCATCTTTTTGCGGCGTAGTAGGACTGAAGCCGACTTATGGGACGGTTTCAAGATACGGTCTGATCGCATATGGTTCGTCCTTAGACCAAATTGGTCCGCTGACAAAAAATGTGACGGACTGTGCCACAGTGCTTGAGGTTCTTGCTACACACGACACAAAGGATTCCACGTCCGTGAAGCGTGAGGATACCGATTTTTCATCAGCTTTGGTTGAGGACGTTTCCGGTATGAAAATCGGAATTCCAAGAGATTATTTTGGCGAGGGACTTGACGCGGAGGTCAAAGAGGCAGTGCTTGCGGCAGCGAAGGCGTTGGAAGAGAAAGGCGCTGTTGTGGAGGAGTTTGATTTAAGTCTTGTCGAGTACGCAATCCCGACGTATTATACGATAGCGGCTGCGGAGGCAAGCTCTAATCTGGAGCGTTTTGACGGTGTAAAGTACGGTTATCGCACCTCGGAATTTGACGGACTGCACAACATGTACAAAAAGACGCGCTCCGAGGGATTTGGCGCGGAGGTAAAACGTAGGATCATGCTTGGCGCGTTTGTCTTAAGTTCGGGATATTATGACGCTTATTATTTAAAGGCTTTAAAGGTAAAGGCAATGATTAAAAAAGCCTTTGACGATGCCTTTGCAAAATATGATATCATTCTCGGACCGGTTGCGCCGACGACTGCGCCGAAACTTGGCGAGAGTTTATCAGATCCGCTAAAGATGTATCTTGGCGATATTTATACCATATCGGTCAATCTTGCGGGACTTCCCGGAATTTCCGTTCCATGCGGAAAAGATTCCAAAGGGCTTCCGATTGGCTTGCAACTGATCGCGGACAGTTTTCAGGAGAAAAAACTGATTCAGACAGCGTATACCTATGAAAGACTGCGCGGCGCATTTGGCATGGAAGATTAGGAAAGGACAGGGAGAAAAATGGCAAAGCAATACGAAACAGTGATTGGTCTTGAAGTGCATGTGGAACTTGCGACCAAGACGAAAATATTTTGCGGCTGTTCGACAGCGTTTGGCGGAGCGCCAAATACGCATACCTGTCCTGTATGTACAGGTATGCCGGGAACGCTCCCAGTGCTCAATAAGCAGGTGGTGAATTATGCGTTGGCGGTAGGGCTTGCGACAAACTGCGAAATCACGCAGTACTGTAAGTTTGACAGAAAGAATTATTTTTACCCCGACAATCCTCAGAATTATCAGATTAGTCAGCTCTATCTGCCAATCTGCAGAAATGGTCATGTGGAGATTGAAACGTCCGAGGGGAAAAAATCGGTCGGAATTCATGAAATTCATATGGAGGAGGACGCAGGAAAGCTCATTCATGATGAGTGGGAGGATTGCTCGCTTGTAGATTACAACCGTTCCGGCGTGCCGCTCATCGAGATTGTATCGGAGCCAGATATGCGCAGCGCCGAGGAGGTTATCGCTTATCTTGAGAAACTTAGAATGACAATTCAGTATTTGGGAGCATCGGATTGCAAACTGAACGAAGGTTCGATGCGTGCCGATGTCAATTTGTCTGTGCGGGAAGTGGGTGCGGAGCAATTTGGTACGCGTACGGAAATGAAAAATCTCAATTCATTCCGCGCTATCACACACGCCATTGAGAACGAGCGGGAGCGTCAGATTGATCTGCTTGAGTCGGGGCAGCAGGTGATACAGGAAACAAGGCGGTGGGACGACAATAAGGAGTATTCCTATGCGATGCGTTCGAAAGAGGACGCGCAGGATTACCGCTATTTTCCCGATCCGGATTTAGTGCCTGTATATATTAGCGATGAATGGCTTTCGGAAATCAAAAATAGCCAGCCGGAATTTCGCGAGGAGAAGATGGTGCGCTACAAGAAAGAGTTTGATATTCCCGAGTATGATATTGGCATTATCACGGATTCAAAGCATATGGCAGATTTGTTTGAGGAGACCGTTGCAATCTGTCATGAACCGAAGAAGGTATCAAACTGGCTGATGGGGGAAACGCTTCGCCTTTTGAAAGAGAAAAGCATGGATGCCGAGGAAATCCGTTTTTCACCTGAAAATCTTGCAAAGTTGATTGTGCTTGTGGATAGTAAAGCAATTAATTCATCCGTTGCAAAAGAAGTGTTTGAGGTAATGTTTGAAGAGGACATCAACCCGGAACAGTATGTGGAAGAGAAGGGATTAAAGACCGTAAACGATGAAGGTGCGCTCAGAAAAACGATAGAGGAAGTTATTGCCGCAAATCCGCAGTCTGTGGAGGACTATAGAAACGGTAAGGAAAAGGCAATCGGCTTCCTGGTCGGACAGACAATGAAAGCGATGAAGGGTAAAGCGGACCCCGGTATGGTCAACCAGATTTTAAAAGAATTGTTATAAAAGATAAAATTAATATATTATGTTATTCCCGTTTGGTTAAAAGTGTGGTATAATGTCGATAGACGTTATGCCATATTTTTTATGCACACGGGCATTCAAAGGAAGAATGTCAGCAGAGCTGACGAATGCCCGCGCGCGAGTAGGGGAAGAAAACTTCCCTGCTCGATTTGAAGGGGGTAATTGCAGATGGCAAAAGATATTTTGAAGAACGAATTGTTTGAATCCTTTGCAAATGCTTCTGATAATATTTACATTTATGTATGTGATATGCAATCGGATTTATCCAGATGGTCAAAAAATTCTGTGGATTATTTCGACCTTGAAGGTGAATACATAGAAAATGCCGGCGGAAAATGGATGGAGCATGTACACCCCGATGACCGCGATCTATATCTGAAAGATATCGAAGCTGTATTTTCCGGTGCATCAAGTCGTCACAGTTGTCAATACCGCGCGAAAAACAAATATAATGACTATGTATGGCTGGAATGTAAAGGCAGCGTTATTTCCGACGAAGACGGACGTCCCCTTTTTTTTGCGGGAATCATGACGCGGCTGGATAACCAGAATAAATATGACCCGCTTACGCATTTGCTGACGAGCTTTGAGATGCAGAAATATGATTTTTCTACAGGGAGCGGTGCAATCCTTCTTTTCGGTATAAACGGATTTAGGAAGATTAACAATACAAACGGTTTTATGTATGGCAATAAAGTATTGGTAGCGTTGGCGGAACGCCTTGAACAGCTTGCGGGCAAAAACAACAGGGTTTATCGTCTTCAAGGAGATGAATTTATCGTTTTGGCTCCTAATGCGTCTAAGGCTGAATTGTGCAAGATTTTTGAAGGCATTAATGATTATTGCGCTAATATCAGAGGGCTAAAAAGCTTTTCCGTTTCCGCAGGCATTGTATCCTATCCGGAAGACGGAACGGATTTCAATACATTGATGAGCAATCTGGAGCATTCATTGGAATATGCCAAGGATCAGAAACAAGGATGGGTTGCTGAATTTTCCGAGAAAATTTCACAACGTCATTACCGTACGAGCAAGCTTCACGAAGCGCTGACAAAAAGCATACATAATAATTTTGAAGGCTTTGAATTATATTTCCAGCCGATCCTTGACGCAAAAACGAAAAAAATTGTTAAATGTGAATCCTTATTGCGTTGGAAAACACCGGAAATACAGGACGCAACACCCTATGAATTCATTAAATTGTTGGAAAACAGTGGGGAAATACGGGAAGTTGGTTTCTGGGTCATGGAAGAGGCTCTTCGGCATGCCGCCGTGTGGCAGAAAAAATATAAAGATATTTCCGTAAGTTTCAATGTTTCTTATATACAGCTGTTGGACGGGGAATTTATCGACAAGATGATTGAAAAAGCTAACGAATTGCAAGTGGATCCACAGCTTGTCGTGGTTGAACTTACAGAAAGCTGTAACGCAGAAGACACGGAAATGCTTTCCCGCCAGTTCGAAAAACTTCAGAAACTTGGATTTAAAATCGCAATGGATGATTTTGGAACAGAGTATGCGTCTTTTGGTTTGCTGCATGATGTCAACATGGATATTCTGAAAATCGATCAGAAATTTGTGCGTGGTCTGATCCGTGAAGGAAATATGGCAGACATGGCAATTATTGAAAGCGTTGTAGATATGTGCAGAAAGCTTTCCATACAGACCGTAGCTGAAGGCGTAGAAACGGAAGAAATTCAAGATATCATTCGAAGCATAGGCGTTTCATTCCTTCAAGGTTATTTATATTCCAAGCCTGTTCCCGCCGATGACTTCGAACGGATGATCATGAATGAACAGTGTTAACATATAAATTAAAAATAGAGTTGTAAAAGTTCGGGAGATGATTTATCGAAACGGACAATCTGCGTAACGTGGGAGGGGATGCAGTATGGATAATACAAAACTATTTCAA
>JAIEDW010000069.1 GCA_029067805.1 Lachnospiraceae bacterium | reverse complement strand
ACAAAACCATCTGATTTTAACTTGTTCATAAAATTATCTGCAAATACGTTTGCTTTCGTCATTGTACATCACCCCTTATAACTCCGACATAATCCGTGTAAAAACTATAATATAGAGTCAAATATCAATCCATATTTGACTCTATATTATATGAGTTTAGACTACCACATTTTCGTACATCTATGCAAGAAATTTTTATAATTTTTTCGTATACTTTGTTGCATTCTTTTAATATGCCCTGCCCCAGTAAACCATTTTCTTCGCGGGCTTTCCACAGCAGATACACTTGTCGCTGATCTGCTCCTGCTCAAACGGCATGCAACGGCTGGTAGCGGCAAGTTCTTCCTTGATCTTTTCTTCGCACGCCAGTTCCCCGCACCACATCGCTTTTACGAAGCCGGGCTTATTGTTAATGATATCACAAAATTCATCCCACTCCGACGCGCTGTAGGTGTGCGCCTCTAAATGCGCAAGCGCGTTGTTATACATATCGTTGTGAATGGTTTCGAGCAGTTCTGCGGCCTTTGCTTCCACCTCGTCTAAGCTTACCTCAATCTTTTCTCTGGTGTCGCGGCGGACAAAGATGCACTTGTTGTTTTCGATGTCCTTTGGTCCAATCTCGATGCGGAACGGTACGCCGCGCATCTCGCACTCGCTGAACTTCCAGCCGGGGCTCTTGTCGGAGTCGTCGACTTTTACACGGAAGCCTTTCTTTAACAGCCTCTCGCGCAGTTCATACGCTTTGTCAAGTACACCCTCTTTTTTCTGCTGGATGGGCACGATCGTAATCTGTGTGGGCGCAATCTTGGGCGGTATTTTGAGTCCCGAATCGTCGCCGTGCACCATGATGATCGCGCCGATGATTCGCGTTGAGAGTCCCCATGAAGTCTGGTGACAATATTTTAATGTGTTGTCTTTGTCTGTGTACTGAATTTCAAATGCTTTTGCAAAGCCGTCGCCGAAGTTGTGGCTTGTGCCGGACTGGAGCGCTTTTCCGTCGTGCATGAGCGCCTCTATGGTGTAGGTTGACTCCGCTCCCGCAAACTTCTCCTTGTCGGTCTTCTGACCTTTGACAACGGGAATTGCGAGCACTTCCTTCAAAAAGTCGGCGTAGACATTTAACATCTGTATGGTGCGCTCCTGCGCGTCCTCGGCGGTCGCGTGCACTGTGTGTCCCTCCTGCCACAAAAACTCGCGGCTTCTAAGGAACGGGCGCGTGGTCTTTTCCCAACGCACGACCGAGCACCACTGATTATAGACTTTCGGCAGATCGCGATATGACTGCACTTCGTTTTTGTAGAAATCGCAGAACAAGGTTTCCGATGTGGGGCGCACGCACAACCGCTCCTGTAACGGTTCGAGTCCGCCGTGTGTCACCCATGCAACCTCAGGCGCAAAGCCCTCCACATGGTCTTTTTCCTTCTCCAAAAGACTTTCCGGTATGAACATGGGCATGTACACGTTCTCAACACCTGTTTCCTTGAAGCGGGCATCAAGCTGATTCTGAATCTGCTCCCACAGCGCATAGCCTGCCGGCTTTATGATCATGCAGCCCTTAACGCTGGAATAGTCGCAAAGTTCTGCCTTTTTTACAACGTCCGTATACCACTGGGCGAAATCCTCCTCCATCGAAGTTATCGCCTCTACGAGTTTTTTATCGTTTGCCATTTTTTCATAATCTCCTTTTTTATATTAAAATTTTAAAACGTCTTTAGAAGTTCTTTTCGTTTTAGTGTGCTACCAGTTGTCCCGTAAGGATCCGGCGGATTTCCGCTTTTACGAAAGCCGGCTTGTAGGGTCTTACGATATATCCCGCGGCTCCCGCCTTTCTGCAGCGCGCGATCACGCTCTTATCGTTTGTATCAATCTCAAACAAGATCGGCACCTTATCCCCCGCGATGCCGCGCAGTTTTTCCGCCGCCTCAAATCCGTTTACACGCGGCATGTTCAACTCCAGTATGATCAAATCCGGCTCCGTGTTTCGCTTTAAGTGCCTAAATGCCTGATCGACGTTGGTAAAAAGCTGCAGCTCATACTGGTGCTGTAAAAAGCCGCGCATCGACTGCAGATGAATCCTCATACTGTCAATAATCATAATGCTGTATCGCCGTGTCGGCATCAGCATCTTCTTTCTGCCTACCTCACCCATTACGGGATCAAGGACGTTCTCATTGCTCTCATGCAATATGGTAACATTGAAATGTTCCTGTTCCTGGAGGTCAAGTGTCGTGCCGTCAAGCAGACGCAAAAGCGGTCTTAAATTTCTCGGACCCGCGTTTTCCACAATGATGCCATCTCTGCCGTCGGAGAGTTTTACCTCCGTGCCTTTCGGATAAAACGGCACGCAGAGCAAAAGCGCCTCAACGATTTCCGGATCAAACATGATCCCGCCCGCGCCCATCAGATACTCACACGCTTCATAAGGCGAGTACGGCTTTTTATACGGTCGTTTTGATATGAGTGCATCGTACACGTCGGCGGTATGGAGTATTTTCGTAAAGAGCGATATCTGTTCTCCCTCCATGCCTTCAGGGTAGCCGCTGCCGTCAACATTTTCATGGTGATAGAGCACTGCCGTCTTAACATTCGCGGGAATGTCCCAACGCTCTCTGATCAGTTCATAGGAAAGGGTTGAATGTGTTTTCATCACATCGTATTCTTCATTGGTAAGCCGCGACGGTTTGTTCAAAATTTCGCGCGGTATCACAAGTTTTCCGAGGTCATGCAGAAGCCCCGCCATCACAAGCTGCTCAAGTTCGTCATTTTCCATATGGAGTCCGAAGCCGATAACACAGGCGATAACCGCAACATTGACCGAATGCGCATATGTATAGCCGTCGAAACTTCGCAAATCCGTGAGGTCGAGGGAGAGTATCCCTCGATCGAGAATCTCCTGCACGATTTTTTTCGCCACAACTTTGCAGCCGTCGATATTGCTTTCGCGCACGGTAACAATTCCCTCCGCGCGAAGTTCGGGCGTAATAACGGGTTCGATGTAAATATCCTTTGACAGTTCATCCTCGATGTACACGCCGTCAAAACCGTAATCATTCAATCGTTTGATATAAGTTTTGGAAAGCACGCTTCCGCTGCAGATCAGCGTGTGTCCGTCTATGTCGTACAGATTGTATGCAAGGCGCATCCCCGGTACGGCATCTTCAATCTTAATATAGCGCATATTGTTTTCCCTCTCCTATTCTCTATATTATCCTTTTATTTTCCATGTGTAAACCCTTTCTTTTAAAACATTTCTGCGATACAATAGTTTTATGAAGATAAAACAAATATCCATTTTAAAACAATTTCATTGCACGGGCGCGGCATGTCCGTCCAACTGCTGCCGCGGATGGAAAATTCCGATTGACGATGACGCCTACGAAAAGTATATTACCGAAAAAGGATTTTTTGGCTTTGTTCTGCGCTGTTTTCTTGTCAAAAAAGAAGAACTGACTTCCTTTCGGTGCAGCAAGCGGCATTACCGCTGTCCTTTTTGGGGGCTGGACCGGCTTTGCGGACTGCAAAAACGCCACGGCACGGATTATATGCCGCTTGTGTGCGTACAGTTTCCGCGCCAGCTCTCCAATTTCGGCTCTTTCTGCGAAGAAACGCTCTACCTTGCCTGTGCGGAGGCGGCAAGACTTTTTATCGAACAGGCAAGGGCGGGGATCCCGTTTGATTTTGAATCGCACAATGGTGACGTTTCCTACGAGGAAAATACAACGAATGACGATATCGATTTTTTGCATTATCTTTTAAAATCCCGCGATGAACTAATTTCCATGCTTCGAGGCGGCTGCGGGTTAAATACGGCACTTTTAGCTTACGCAAAAGAGGCGCAAAATCAATGTCTTGCTTATGGCGCTGAAAACGCGGGGACACAATTAGGCTCCTCGCGCTCTCCCTTGCCGAGTCCTCTTGACTACAGTCCTGCGGACAATGCGCCCTTTGCAGTAGATGCTGCCGGCATGTACACGCTCTTCTTCAAGGGCTTTTATCATCCGTCTTTAAAACATTCTTCACCCGTTTTGTATAAGTTATGTAAACTCTATATCCGGGAATTTTACACGCTGACAAAGTCGAATCCGAAGGCGGCAGATAAAAAATTAAGCGGTCTTATGGCAAATGTGTACGAACACGTTCCCGATTTCGATGCGCTTATGACTGCCTACTACGAATATTATCTGCAAAAAAATTTCCTCGATATTTTTGAGGACTATAGTTTTTATAAACATATGCTCTGCGGCATGGCGCAGGCGCAGATGCTCCAACTTTTTGTCGCACTTTACTGCAAAGGGCGCCGCGGGAAAAAGAAACATCCACTCTCCACAGAGGAGCTTAGTGTGATCATGGCGGTATACGAAAGAAGGGCGCCTCAGATTGAGGACGCCCTGAAAGACTTTACGCAATTTTCTTAATCCTGTCGATTGCCCCTTTTACGGGTGGCAGCATGATAATCATAATCGTTATGATACCTTCCGCGAAGATGTAAATGCCATTGTAGACGAGCGAATACGGAAGCACTGCCCAGCCCTCCCATGCATACTCGGCAAAGAAAATCCAACCGGAAAGCAC
>JAIEDW010000068.1 GCA_029067805.1 Lachnospiraceae bacterium | reverse complement strand
CTGATGTCGGCATATTATATTTCTGCGTGTCTCGTGGGCTCTGAGATGTGTATAATAGAGAGCTCTCCTACCAATGCCAGCGGATTGGAAGTGATATCCGCTTTGGTCTTAAATACGTTGATCAAAACCAGAATAAACGGGAAGATAAAACAAATAAACAAAACAATCAAAATCACAATTTCAATCGCATGGGCAATTTTTCGCCTGCGAGCTGCTTTTTCATTTAAATCATCCATTATGCTGACACCTCCGCTTTCTTACCGATATATACCTGAAGCACGCCTACAACAGCGCAGACAACAAACAATATCAATGCTTCAGCCTGACCGGTACCGTAATTTTTGTATGTGAATGCTTGATTGTACACATGCATTGCCGCCATAACAGAACTGTTAAACGGCTCACCGTTTGTCAAAGACAGGTTCACATCGTATACCATAAAGCATCTTGTAATCGTCAAAAACAGACATTGTACAAAAGAAGAAACCATCAGTGGAACGGAAATATGGATGATTGACTGCATGTTGGTGCAGCCGTCAATTCTTGCCGCCTCCAGCACATCCGCCGAAACGCTCATAAATCCCGCCACATAAATCAGCATCATATATCCCGCATACTGCCATACCGAAACAATGATTAGACAAAGCATCGCACCGCTTGTCGTGGCAAGCCATGACGTGGATAATGCACCGATCGAAAGGGCATTTCCAAATGCAACAAACGCACGGTTAAACACAAACTTCCATATGTAACCGAGTACGATACCGCCAATCAGGTTCGGAATGAAAAATCCGGCGCGGAAAAAGTTTTGTCCCTTTACACCGCTCGTAACAAGGAATGCCAGCATAAACGCCACGACATTGACCAGAATAACGGCAATTACAGAATAGATCATTGTTCGTCCCAATGCCTGCCAGTACGCGCCATCCGCAAACGTCGAGATGTAATTTGAAAGTCCCACAAAGGGCTTTTGTTTGGAAACACCGTCCCAGCTTGTAAAAGTCAGATATAATCCGTAAATAAACGGTACGATAACAACCGCGGTAAATACAGCAGTCGCCACTCCCGCAAACATCAGAAACTGTTTGCTCTTATAGGACATGGTATTTGTATCCATAATGAGTTGTCCCCCTTCCTTTTATCTCCGTCTGCTGCTCAGCCAAAGTACTTCGCAGCAGACGAACAGTTTCATAAATTATTTAGTGTTCTACCGGTGTTGTTGATGACCAGTAACTTTCAATTTCAGCCGCTAAGCCTGCACGGTCTGTCTGACCTGCCAGATACTTCTGAAATGCAGCACCGCAAATTGAATAATGATCATCTGGAAGGAAATCATAGTTTCCAATCAGCTTACCTTCATCCGCATATTTCTTTACGGATTTTGACAACGGATCAAGCGCATCCGCATTGATATTGCTGTAAGCCGGAACAAGCGCGCACTTCTCTGTCAGGAACGCATTTCCATCCGCCTCAAATACAAGCCAGTTTAAGAAATCCTTTGCAGCCTGACGCTGTTCATCTGATGTATTTGATGAAGAATCAATGAAGAAATACTTCGAACCGCCTCCGACTAACTTCTCGTTCGTACCATCGCTCGTATTCTGCGGTACCGGCATCATGCCCATGTTTTCAGAGTAATCATAAGAATTGATCATTGACCAATCCCAGTTGCCGCCGAACATAAATGCGATTTCACCCTCGGCAAGCTTCTGCTCTGAAATTTCACGTTCCGCCGCAACCGGTGAACCAGCCGCATAGTTATGCTCCTTTAATGTATCAAACGTATCCATCATAGAATTCCATTTGCTGTTGTTTGGAAGATCCGCCGTGCCTTCATACAACGCACTGACAAATGCATCTACATCCGGCTGCTCCTCGTATGTCTGGCTCAAAAAGTGTCCTGCCAAAGACCAGTCCTCTTTCATAACGCCGGTCGGCGCTTCCATGCCGCCTGCAACTAACTTGTCTAATAAGCCGTTAAATGCGTCAAGTGTCTTATAATCATCGGGATTGAAGGTTTCGCCTGTAATACCCTCGATTGCTTCCGCATTATAGATGACGCCTCTTGCCTCAACACAAACCGGGAAACCAACAACCTTTCCGTCAACGGAAATTGCATACTGCGTGTTCTTTACCCAATCCTGATCGCTCATATCACTTGCATGATCCGCCGCAAGCGAATATATGTCCTTTGCGTCAACCATTGCAAGAGTATACGGATCATTTGCCGAATAACGTGTAGCCAGATGTGCGGCAACGGTATCATTTGAATAGTAGACCTCTACATCCACACCCTTTGCCTTGCTGTACTCCTCCGCCATCTCTTCAAACTGATCCTGAATCTCCATTTTGGAATTGAAAATGGTAATTGCAATATTGCTGCTGCCTGAGCCTCCACCAGTGCTGCCGCCATCACCGCCGCATGCCGTAAGCGATACAACCATCGATGCCGCAAGCGCCACTGCGAGTAATTTCCTTTTCATAGTTATGTTTCCTCCTTTTTCATAAAAATTTATTCTTTTTTTATGTTTTTTATTTTATGAAGAAAGCATATCATTTTCAAAAAAATATGTCAATCGATTATCATATTTTGCGGCAGATTGATAAATTAAAAGCTTATCCCATTTTTATTATATGCATATTTTTTGTTTATTATGACGATTTTTTTATACTTTTATGTTTCTTTTTTAATATGTCAATCCTTTGTTATAATTTTATTGCATTTTTCGCTTTTTTTTGCTACAATCATATCAACCTGTCAAGCAGTTCTGTGTAATATTATGTACGTCTTTGTACCTATTTATAGAAAGGATTCTTTATATGAATAAATTTTTCCGTTCAGACAACCCCTTTTGGATTGGAATGGGCAATGTCTTTGATCTCTTTATCTTAAATATACTATGGCTTTTATGCTGTCTGCCGGTCGTGACCATCGGCGCTTCCACCACAGCGTTCTTTTATGCCATGATGAATCTTGTCCGAGGTGAGGAAAGCTATGTCTATAAAGATTTCTTTCGTTCGTTTCGGCAGAATTTGAAACAGGGCATCTGTCTTGGTCTGCCACTGACGGCTGTTGGCGCTTTTTTAGCGCTGGATATCTCGATGTGCTATCATGCCGGAACCGGTATCTATACTTTCTTCATGGTATTTTTTGCTGTCCTTTTTCTGATTTGGCTGTTTGTTGTTTTGTATGCGTTTCCTCTGTTAGCAAAGTTTGAAAAAAAGAATAAGGAAATCATCCTTTGGGCATTTGTGCTTTCCATACGGAATTTAGGGCGCACGCTTTTGATGATGGTCGCGCTTGCTTTTGCGCTTTGGCTGTGTCACATATTGCCGGGATTGGTTTTCATCGTGTTCGGATTGGTTTGCAGATTTCAAACTGCTTTAATGCTTGCTATTCTAAAACCCTACCTTCCCGATGATTCCGCTGCGGAAGAATTAGAGCCATTATCATTTTTAAAGGAAGAGGCGGATGGAAAGGAGCGCGATTGTATTAATGAAAATGAGTGAGAATCTGCGCCGCGATCTTGATACGCTGAAAACGCTTGACACACGGCAGAAATTGCAATTTTTATGGGATTATTATAAATGGTATGTGATATCAACTGTCTGTATTCTTTTCATTGTGGGCACATTTGCCCATATTCTGTGGGAAGGTCAGAAGCCATGCCGGCTGCGCGTATGCGTTGTGTTAAATACGGAGGACGACTGCGGCAGTTGGTTTCGGGAATTTGCGAAAGATTTGAAAGCGGACGGAAAGCCCGGAGATGTTGATGTGAATCAGGATCAGCCCTTTGATTATGATAACCGATACTCCTATCTGCATGAAATTGAGGTTATGACAACGATTTCCTCACAGCGTATGGACATTGCCGTCTGCGGCGCGGATATGTACCGTTATCTGCTTGCGTTGAATGCCTGTCTTCCTTTGGACACAGCGCTCTCCGACGATTTGGTTTCTTATCTTTCCACGCAGGGAATGCTTCGTTATGACACGGCAAACCTGACAGAAGACGAAGACGGGAATATTGATTTGGCGGACGGAATTGATGGATACTTTGCCGTAGATTTAGCCGGCACGGAATTTTATGAAATCTATAATCAGACCGAAGAAAACGGTGAACCGCTCGAAGAACCGCTCTATGCTGTGATCATCTCCAATACAGAGCATCTCGAAGACTGTAAAACATTGCTCAGGGCGCTTGTCACGCCCTGAGCAATTGTGAAATCTTTATCATAATGTTAGGTTGTTTCTCGTTCTACCAGATAGACCGGAAGCATGGTTCGTTTTGGCACGAGTTTGCCGGAAACGGATTCAAGGAGCAAATTGACTGCAATCTCCGCCATTTCCTTTACAGGCTGATGAATGGTCGTAAGCTGCGGCGTCGTCAGCGAGGCAATGTTGACA
Organism: Lachnospiraceae bacterium; assembly: GCA_029067805.1. Lineage (GTDB taxonomy): Bacteria > Bacillota > Clostridia > Lachnospirales > Lachnospiraceae > COE1. The sequence goes on along the minus strand of JAIEDW010000068.1, from coordinate 1,502 downwards.
TCATCAAATCCGACTATTTTCATTTGATCAGGCACTGAAATGTGCAGTTTGCGGCATACCTGCAGCGCCTGTGCTGCCAATACGTCACTGTTCAGAAACATTCCGTCCGTTTTGGGATATTCCCGCAAGACGCTTTCTATCATTTCATCGTATTTCATACTGTTGTAATGCGCTTCCTGTGTTGACACTTCCGTGAATGAAATGTTCCTCGATGCACATACCTCTCGAAAACCTTCCGTACGCATATCCGCCGGCATAGGAATTGTGCCGATATTACCGATATGCACAAGATTTTTGCACCCACACGAAATCAGTCTCTCAGCAGCCAGCGCACCGCCCTGTCTGTTGTCGCACTCCACACAAGCGGTTCCGTTATCCAGAAATCGCTCCACAGTGATTACCGGAATATCAATCTCGTCAAACACTTTTGTGTCTACCGTACCGCTGCAGAGAATCAGCCCCGCTACTCTGTTGCTCGTGCAGATATCAATGTATTCCCGTTCCTTCTCGCAGATACTCTGGGAATTGCACAGCAAAATCTTATATCCTTTCTTATAGGCTTCATTTTCCAGATTACTGATCATCTCTGCAAAATACGGATGCCTGATATGCGGTACGATCAATCCGATCGTGTTCGTACTTTTGCTGTGCAGAGAGCGTGCCATCTCATTGGGACGATAGTTGAGTTTTTTCATCGCCTCGTCCACTTTTCTGCGCGCATTATTACTGATGTATCCACGGTTGTTTAACACGCGCGATACCGTACCGACTGTCAATCCCGCTTCCCTTGCAACATCTTTTAACGTTGCCATTTGTTCATTTCTCCTATCTATTCTACTTCATATACCGTATATTGAGCTGCCGCCTCATGTGGTATCTCCAGTTGAATGCCTGCCTCCTTTAGAACAAATGTACCAAGCTGTATCCCTCCGTCGAAAAAGACCTCCAAAATCCTGTCGTCTATGATAAAAAGAAATTCTTTATATCCGCAGCCAATCTGATAATTGTCCTCATCGACCCTAAATTCTCCTGATTGAGGCTGATATTCAACGACGCTGCCGTTCATCCTCCAAAGATAACTTCCTTCGTAGTCCTCTTTGGCAGACATTTCCAGCACATACGCCTTTCTGCCTTCGCCTTTCCCTGTCAGATTGCCGCTGTCTATTCGTTTTGCCTGCTGCATCAGCTCTCTCACAGGTCTTTGTATTAGTATAAACCCATTCTCGGTTTTTTTGCAAGCCAGTTCTACAGGGATTCCGTATGCTCCGGTAAACATTCTGCCATCATTTTTGATGCGCAGCCACGGTATGGAAATCACCCGGTCCGCAACGCCAAAATAGGACTGTGCCGCGTAAGGAATACCGTTCACATATGCTTTTTGTTTTTTGCCTTGTGTCTTAAAGTGAAAACCGTCAAATTCACCCTCATAATAAAAACCGTCGGCAGCCCAGAAAAACCAGCAGCTTTCTCCCTCCTCGGAAGTCAGATGAAAGAGATCGGGG
>JAIEDW010000067.1 GCA_029067805.1 Lachnospiraceae bacterium | reverse complement strand
GGACAAAAAGCGTCTTCTGTGGCACAACTCGCGAATACATTGCGCAAACATGATGCGATGAAATATACCATTATTGTAAATGCGACGGCGAGTGATCCTGCGCCTTTACAGTATATTGCACCATACGCAGGATGTGCTTTGGGTGAATATTTTATGGCAAACGGGAAAGATGTACTCATTGTGTATGATGATCTTTCAAAGCACGCCATTGCGTATCGTGCGCTTAGTCTGCTGTTGGAGCGTTCTCCGGGGCGCGAGGCGTATCCGGGTGATGTGTTTTATCTGCATTCCCGTTTATTGGAGCGTTCAGCACATCTCTCAGACGAACTTGGCGGTGGCAGTATGACAGCACTTCCGATTGTAGAAACACAGGCAGGGGATGTGTCTGCTTATATTCCTACCAACATTATTTCCATTACAGATGGTCAGATCTTTCTGGAAAGCGCTCTTTTCTTTGAAGGACAGAGACCGGCAGTCAATGTCGGACTATCTGTATCCCGTGTGGGCGGAGATGCGCAGACAAAAGCGATGAAAAAGGCAGCGGGAGCAATCCGTCTGGAACTGGCGCAGTATCGTGAAATGCAGGTATTCACGCAGTTTTCGAGTGACTTGGACGAAGTGACAAAAAATCAGCTTATATTCGGACAGGGACTGATGGCGCTTTTGAAACAGGCACAGTACCATCCACTCAAACAAGTAGAACAGGTAATTCTTTTGATTGCGGCTCTGAATCGTGTGATGCTGCCGGTTCCCGTTCAAAAGATACCCGAATTTGGAAGGGGGCTGACTGCGTATGTGCAGGAGCAGCTTCCTGATGTCTGCCTGGAAATCGAGAAAAGCGGAGTGCTTACGGATGAAAACAGAGAAAGAATACTTGGTGCGTCGAAGCAGTATCAGCAGATGGTAAAGGAAGGATAAGGGGTGATTTGTGATGACGAATGCCAAAGAAATTAGGTTGCGCATGAACAGTATCCGGGATACGCAGAAAATCACAAATGCCATGTACCTGATTGCCTCCACAAAGATGCGTAAGGCGAAAAATGAACTGGATCGGACAAGACCATATTTTATGGCGCTGCAGGCGGAAATTAAGCGAATTTTCCGTATCGCAGATGATGTGGAAAGCAAATATTTTTATCCAGCGAATGGCAGCCACCTTCTTGACCGCACATACGCTTGTCTGGTTATTACGGCGGACAAGGGGCTTGCCGGTCCATACAACCAAAATGCAATTAAGCGTGCAGAGCAGTTGCTTTTAGAACATCCTGATACAAAACTGTTTGTTGTCGGAGAGTACGGAAGGCAGTATTTTAGAAAGCACAATATTCCTGTGAAACGCAGTTTTCTTTATACGGCACAGAATCCCACTTTGAGCAGGGCAAGGGAAATCAGCGCGATTTTGCTTGACATGTTTGATAGTCATCAAGTGGATAAGATATTTGTCATTTATACGGATTTGAAGAGTAATCTGGAGGGGGAGGCAAAATGTACAAGAATTTTGCCGTTTCACAGAAAACAGTTTATCTCAGATGCACAGGAAAAAGCGATCACATCGCCGTTTGAGTTTTTTCCGTCGATTCCTACGGTGCTGGATAACATTATGCACAGCTATGTTTCCGGGTTTATTTACAGCGCTTTAGTGGACAGTTTTTGCAGTGAGCAGAATGCCAGAATGGCAGCGATGAATTCGGCGAATGAAAATGCGGAAAAGATATTGAATGAACTGTCTATCCAATATAATCGCGTGAGGCAGGCGGCAATTACGCAGGAAATTACGGAAGTGTCAGCCGGTGCGAAGGCACAGAAAAGAAAGCGGTTAAAAAGGCAGTTAGAGGAGGTTGAAAATTCATGACGGTAGGAAAAATTGTGGAAATATCCGGACCGGTTATTGACTGCGAATTTGAACAGGGGCATCTGCCCAGAATTAAAGAAGCATTGACCGTGTCAGTCGATGGAAAGGAACGGGTAATGGAAGTTGCCCAGCATATCGGAAAGGATACAGTGCGCTGTATTATGCTGGCAGAAAGCGAAAATCTTTCAAGGGGTATGGAGGTAAAGGCAGACGGTCATGGAATACAGGTGCCGGTCGGAACCTGTACGCTTGGAAGAATGTTCAATGTACTCGGTCAGCCGATTGACGGACAGCCTCCGATTGCTGAGAATGAAAAATGGTGGGAAATTCACAGAAAACCGCCTAAGTTTGAAGAACAGCGTCCGGTTGTGGAAATATTGGAAACCGGCATTAAAGTAATCGACTTATTGGAGCCTTATCCAAAGGGTGGAAAAATCGGTCTGTTTGGTGGAGCCGGCGTCGGCAAAACGGTTCTGATACAGGAATTGATTCATAACGTGGCGATGGAGCATGGCGGATACTCTATCTTTACGGGAGTTGGAGAAAGAAGCCGTGAGGGAAATGACCTCTGGACGGAAATGCGGGAGAGCGGCGTTTCGGATAAAACTGCGCTTGTGTTCGGACAGATGAATGAATCTCCCGGCGTGCGTATGAGAGTAGCACTTTCCGGTCTTACGATGGCAGAATATTTTCGTGACGAGGAGCATAAGGATGTCCTCTTGTTTATTGACAATATATTCCGTTTTGTTCAGGCAGGCAGCGAGGTTTCTACTCTGCTTGGAAGAATGCCGTCTGCAGTAGGTTATCAGCCTACGCTTGCTGGAGAAATGGGCGCTTTACAGGAACGGATCACTTCTACAAAAGCTGGTTCTGTTACTTCGGTGCAGGCGGTCTATGTGCCGGCGGATGATTTGACGGATCCGGCTCCGGCGACAACGTTTATTCATTTGGATGCCACAACCGTATTGAATCGTAAAATTGCGGAACAGGGTATTTATCCGGCAGTTGATCCGTTGGCTTCTACTTCCCGCATTTTGGAAGCGGATATTGTTGGCGAGGAGCATTACAATGTAGCAAGGTCCGTACAGGAAATTTTGCAGAAGTATAATGAATTGCAGGATATCATTGCGATTCTCGGTATGGATGAGCTGAGTGATGAAGATAAACGGACGGTTACCCGTGCCAGAAAAATTCAAAGATTTTTGGCACAGCCGACGCATGTGGCGGAGAAGTTTACCGGTATTCCCGGAATCTATGTACCGCTTAGCGAAACAGTACGCGGCTTCAGAGCCATTGTAGACGGTGAGATGGATGAGTATCCGGAAGCTGCATTTTACAATGTGGGAACCATTGACGATGTGGTGAAGAAAGCAGAGCAAATGAAACAGGAGGCAGGTGTATGAGCCAGTTTCAAGTATTTATTCTGGCAGCCGATAATGTTCTGTATGAAGGTCCTTGTGAGTCGTTAGTTGTTCCTACCTCACAAGGGCAGTATGGAATTCTGGCAAATCACAGCAATATGATCAGTGCAGTGATACCAGGGAAGCTTACCTATCGGATACCGGATGGCGAAGAACAGTTTGCGGCAGTATCAGCAGGACTTGTAAAAGTGGAAAATAATGAAGTGCTGGTGCTGGTCGATACGGCGGAACGCCCGGAGGATATTGACGTCAACCGCGCAAAAAGAGCCGCGGATGAGGCGAAAGAAGCGATGCTGCAGAAAAGAAGCATTCAGGAGTATCGTTCTGCGCAGGCGAATCTTGCAAGGGAAGTCAACCGCCTGGAAGTAAAAAGGCATTATGATGATGCCAGAGGAAGACATATGTAAATATGTAATTAATCTTTCTGATTATTTTCCTCTTTTGCGTCTGTTTTCTGTTCTGGAAAAAACTCTTCCATTGTAGGTTTCTTCTGCATTTTGTCAATACAAAACAAAAGCAGCCACGCCAGAATAGGAATCGCAACGACGCAATACAAAAGTGTCATAAATCGGTTTCCCGCTTCTCCGGGACCCGCCGTGAAAGCAGAGATCACAAAGGCAATAATCAGTAAAACAATCAGGATCAGTGCGACAATGGCAACAATCTGTTTCGGATTTTTTTTCATAAAAGTCCTCCATTCGTTTCTGAAAATGATATTGAATTGATTATAATAAGAAATTACAAGAATTGCAACCGTTTCCTTTGACTTTTCAAAAGCTTTGGTATATACTAATCTGTATGTATGTAGATGTATGATAAAGACGAAAGGATATAAAAATCATGGCAGAGAACAAGACATTATTGGATCAGTGGAGAAGCGTGGCATACAATGAGAACACTGATAGAAATACGCTTCAAAAGCTTTGGATTGATTATTTTCAGAAAGAAAAAGAAATTTATCAGCAGCTTTTAACAAACCCCGACGAGGTTGTGACGGGTACGGTGAAGGGGCTTGCGGAAAAATATAATGTAGACCTTATGACAATGACGGGCTTTCTTGACGGCATCAATGACAGCTTAAAGACACCTAATCCGATTGAGGAGATGGACGAGGATACAGAGGTAAGCCTTGATTTTGAAACAGAACTTTTGTACAAAAACATGGTAGCTGCCGAAGCGGACTGGCTTTACGGTCTCGAAGAATGGAACGACATTCTCGGCGAGGACAGGAAGAAGGAGCTTTATAAGGAGCAGAAATCTTCGACAACAATCGTAAAAGAGGCAAAGATTTATCCCAATGATCCGTGTCCGTGCGGAAGCGGGAAAAAATACAAAAAGTGCTGCGGAAAAACAAAATAGGAAGAAGCTGCACTTATATTATAATACACTGGAGGTAGAAAAAATGAAGAAAAAGATTTGTAAAAGATTATTGGCGCTGACAGCTGCGGTAACAATGCTGTTGGGAAGTTCTGTATGTTCCTATGCGGCGGAGTTAAAGGATGTGTTTGATGCGGAGTATTATGCAGAGCATAATGCCGATGTTGTTGCAACGTTTGGTACGGATGAAGCGGCGCTTTTTAACCATTTTGCTGTTTTCGGGGTCAATGAGGGCAGACAGGGAATGGCAGCATTCAATGTATCTGAGTACAGAAATGCGTATCCTGATTTACAGGCAGCGTATGGCGATGACTGGGATGCTTATGTAAATCATTATATGACAATGGGCGTGTATGAGGGAAGGATTGCGGGTGTTTACGGGTCCATCGATACGCAAGCGCCTTCCGTTGACACAACTGTTCCAG
>JAIEDW010000066.1 GCA_029067805.1 Lachnospiraceae bacterium | reverse complement strand
CCATTACTGCGGAATCCGCCGCCATCAGGGTTCTGTAGGTATCCTCAGAGAAATCCTGATGTCCCGGCGTATCCAGAATGTTAATACAAAATCCGTCATAGGAAAACTGCAAAACGGAGGAAGTGACGGAAATTCCTCTCTCCTTCTCTATCTGCATCCAGTCGGAAACCGCATGTCTGGCTGTCGCCTTTCCCTTGACGCTGCCCGCCAGATTAATCGCACCTCCATACAACAGAAATTTCTCGGTGAGTGTTGTCTTCCCCGCATCCGGGTGCGAAATGATTGCAAAAGTTCTTCTTTTGTTTATTTCGTCCGCATATGTTCCCACGTTTTTATCCTCCAAACTTTTCCCGATTCCAAAGCTTCCTGAAAAGCTCACTTTTGTTATTGTACCACAACTTAAGATACCACAGTATATATATTTTAAGAAAGTATACTTAGTGGTCGTTCACGGTGCTAATCACGATGGCGTCCGCACTTACCCCGGTCTTACGGATCACAATGTCCTCGATCTGTGCACGCTGTGCTTCCGACAATTCCGCAGTATTCACCACCACGTCCACGCTGTCCCCGTCTATGCTGACAATCGCATCATCAAATCCCTTTGCCTCCAGCAGAATCTCCGCCGCTGTCTCCTTCTCCGCGATGTCCGTCATGGAGATCATGCTGTTCACAGCCTCCTGCTTCTGGCTCTCGCTGATATTGGCATTGTTGATGATCTCCAAAAGTGTCTCCTTATTTTGTACCCTGGTCTGCTCCTTCTCAAGCTTCGCGCCGGAAAGGGGCGACGATGTATCTGCGGAAGTAAAGACCGCCTCGCCGGGCACCTCATCCATCTGTTCCTCCGCAAGCGCCTGCGCCAGTTCCTCATCTACACTGCCGGTCTCCGCCATGGTCACATCGCTGTCCAGACTTTCAATATCACCGTAAGCCTGTTCCATATCCTCATCCGACAAGTCCAAAAGGGATGCGTAATCCGCCTCCGCGTCCTCCTGCGTAAGCTCTGTCGAACCCATCTCCCCGCTCACGCTCATCAGTTCCTCGTCTGTCACCTTTGTTCCCGCAAAGTTCAGGTAACCCGCCACTGCAATCATAATAGCAAGCGCCGTGATCATCATCTGGTTCTTCTTAATCATATTCTTCAATTTTTTCTCCCCTTCACTGATTATTTGTTTTCATTTTAATTATTGATATT
>JAIEDW010000065.1 GCA_029067805.1 Lachnospiraceae bacterium | reverse complement strand
ATGTCCACACCCGCACCTCTTGCAATCCTGTGTTTTCTGCTGGGATTTAACAGCTTCGGATCTTTGCGCTCCGCGGGCGTCATGGAAAGCACAATCGCTTCCATTCGCGCAAGCTGTTTGTCGTCAACTGCCGACTCGATATCGCTCGCCTTAATTCCCATACCGGGCATCATCCCAAGGATACTCGACAATCCGCCAAGTTTTTTCATCTGATTCATACTTTCCAGGTAATCCTCAAAATCAAACTTTCCTTTTTTCAGGCGCGCAGCCATCTCTTTCTCTTTATCGGCATCCATGTCAAGATTTGCTTCTGCCACCTTGTCAATCAGCGTGAGCACATCGCCCATGCCCAGAATGCGGTTTGCCATTCGATCGGGATAAAACTGCTCGATATCGGTAAGCTTTTCACCTGTGCTGACAAACAATATCGGCTTACCTGTCACCGCCTTTACAGACAACGCGGCACCGCCTCTGGTGTCACCATCCGTCTTTGACAGAATAACGCCTGTTACTCCAACCTTCTCATCAAACTCTTTTGCGACGTTCACGGCATCCTGTCCCGTCATCGCGTCCACAACCAAAAGTGTCTGGTGAACTTCGACATTTTCTTTGATTTCCTGTAGTTCCGCCATCATCTCCTCGTCGATATGAAGACGACCGGCTGTATCTATGATCACAATATTATTGTTGTTTTTCGATGCATGCTCCAAAGATGCTTTTACAATATCAACGGGCTTATGATTGGCACCCATTGCAAAGAAGTCGACCTGTTGTTTTTCGGCATTTATTTTTAACTGCTCTATCGCCGCCGGTCTGTAGATGTCACACGCCACAAGCAACGGTTTCTTTCCCTTTAATACAAGTTTTCCCGCAATCTTTGCCGCCGCAGTCGTTTTACCCGCACCTTGCAGACCGCACATCATAATCACTGTTGTCGCTTTTCCTGGCTGCAGCTCTAACTCGGTTGTTTCCGAGCCCATGAGGGATACCATTTCCTCATTTACGATCTTGATGACCATCTGCCCCGGATTCAATCCGTTCATAACATCCGAGCCGACCGCACGCTCCTCAACCGACTTTACAAACTGTTTGACAACCTTGAAGTTTACATCTGCCTCAAGCAAAGCCATCTTAACTTCTTTCAGCGCCGCCTTAACGTCCGCCTCCGTAAGCCGTCCTTTGCTCCTCAAATTTTTGAAAACATTCTGCAATTTATCTGTTAAGCTTTCAAATGCCATTTATCACAGCTCCTCTATAATCTCATTCGACAACCGTTTAATCTGCTCATCATTCGTCAGCTCGTTAATCTGCTGAATATTGCGCTTGATCCTTGCAAACTTCTCCACCAGATGCAGCTTATTCTCATACTCATTTAAAATCTTGTCGCACCGTTTAATGAGGTCATGCACGCCCTGTCTGCTGATGCCCTGTTCATCCGCAATCTCGCTCAGTGACAAATCGTTGAACACGGCGTCCTCATAAATACTTTTTTGGTGCTGTGTCAGCAGCTCACCGTAGAAGTCGTAAAGCAATCCTTTATATTCCAGTTTTTGCAAACTCGTATCTTCCATTGCTTTCTCCTCCGCTTTTAACACCATGCGACTTTGTTATCATACTACAGGAAAAAACGAGTGTCAAGTATTTTTTCTTGACACCCGCAAAAAATTTTTTTATTAAGGCAGTTTTCCGCATGCAGCCGGACTGTCTAAGATTCCGATAAATAACGGCATCTCGTTATCCATATCCATAATCATATAAACAAACGGCCTGTCAAAGAAAACTTCTTTTGGCAGTTCCTCTATCAGAGCCGCTCCGCAGTCCATTGTAACCATCGTGGCTGCTGCCGCCTCCGTTCCCTCTTCGTCTACGATGATTTTTGCTTTTTGACGCACCATATTAATGTAAAGATTCTCATCCGAATTTTCTATATATTCTGCTCCAATCCTGCTGAAATCTGCTTTTTCGGGTTCAAACGCAGATTTCAATCCCATATTGATCAGTCTCTCGTTCAATACCTTGTCAAAAGTCAGTTCAAATTTGGGCAGTTTTGTATTGACCAATTCGGTCGATTTGTTTTCAATCAGCTCATTCACAACGGAAGGCGTCAGTTTCTCATACAGTTCCCGCACTTTCATATCTTCATCTGCGGGTTTTAATGCCACAAGCGCAAAATTGCCGTCGCACTCCGCATCTTTCCTGTAGGGGAAGATAAGCCCCTCCGCAAAGTCATTGGAAAGATATTCCATATCGCTTTCCTTGTGCATGATTTCCGCATCAATCTCTTCTTTGTCCTCACGGTAAAATCGATCCGTATATACGTCATATACCTCAAAAGGATCTGCCCATTTCGCCTTAAAATAAACGGTGTTAAAAAGTACCAGTTTTGTATAGCCGTCAAAAGGCCGATCGATCATTTTGTCAATCAATCCGTTCGTTTTTTCTTCAATCCATGCGTTCATAAGTCCGGGAACTTTAGAGGACGACAGGCTTTCCCGAAAGACTTCGGAGTACATCACGGAATCAATCTCCGAAAGCCAGTCATCCTTTACTGTATACGTATCATCAATCCATGCGGAATTGGCAAGCGTAATAGTCGTGTTTTCCGTTTTGGTTGGCAGTGATGTCATCAGCTTTTGGCACAATGCCTTGAC
>JAIEDW010000064.1:2477-4832 GCA_029067805.1 Lachnospiraceae bacterium | reverse complement strand
CACGTGGAATGCACGGGTTCCGAGAAGGGTAAGAAAATTCTTGACAATTTTGGCGAATACCTGCCGAAGTTCAAAAAGATTATTCCTTATGACTATGACAGAATGCTAAAGACCATCGTGCAGATGGAGGAGAAAGGGCTTAGCGCGGAGCAGGCTCAGATTGAGGCATTCTATGCAAACACCAACAAGTAGTAGAAGGGAGAGGAATAAGATGGGAAAGCCAACAGGATTTTTGGATTATGAGAGAAAAACTTCTGCGGCACAAGCGCCGAAAGAGAGAGTAAAGCATTTTAACGAGTTCCATGAGCATCTTCCGATGGAGGAGCAGCAAAAGCAGGGCGCACGCTGTATGGAGTGCGGTGTGCCGTTCTGTCAGTCGGGTATGACGATCGCGGGTATGACTTCGGGCTGTCCGCTGCACAATCTCGTGCCCGAATGGAACGATTTGGTATATACGGGAAACTGGGAGCGTGCCTACGACAGGCTGAAAAAGACCAACAATTTTCCCGAATTTACGTCAAGAGTATGTCCGGCTTTATGTGAGAATGCGTGTACATGCGGCTTGAACGGTGACGCGGTTGCGACAAAGGAAAATGAGTATGCGATCATTGAAAACGCGTACAAGACAGGACTTGCGGCAGCAAACCCGCCAAAGGTGCGCACAAACAAGACCGTGGCTGTGGTCGGCAGCGGTCCTTCGGGATTGGCGGTAGCAGACCAACTCAACAAGCGCGGACACAATGTGACTGTGTTTGAGCGGAGTGACCGCGTAGGCGGACTTTTGATGTACGGCATTCCAAATATGAAGCTGGAAAAGCATATTATTGAGCGAAAGATTAAGGTCATGGAAGAGGAAGGTGTTAAATTTGTAACAAACGCCGACATCGGAAAAGATGCGAAATCAAAAAAGCTTGTCGAGGGCTTTGACCGCGTGGTGCTTGCCTGCGGCGCTTCCAATCCACGAGATATCAATGCGCCGGGACGAGATGCAAAGGGAATTTATTTTGCGGTAGACTTTTTAAAGGGCGTGACGAAAAGCCTTCTTGATTCGGAGTTGAAAGATAACAGTTTTGTTCCTGCGAAGGGAAAGAGTGTTGTGATTATCGGCGGCGGCGATACGGGAAATGACTGTGTGGGTACTTCGATCAGACTTGGTGCAAAGGCGGTAACGCAGATTGAGATGATGCCGAAAGCGCCTGATGAGAGAGCCGCAAACAATCCTTGGCCGGAATGGCCGAAGATTTGTAAGACGGATTACGGTCAGGAGGAGGCAATTGCTCTTTTCGGGCATGATCCGCGTATCTATGAATCGACGGTGAAGGAGTTTTTGAAAGATAAGAACGGTAACCTGACAGGTGTGAAAATCGTAAAGCTTACATGGGAGAAGGATGAAGCGACAGGCAGAATGAATATGAAGGAAGTCGAGGGCAGCGAGCAGGTGCTTGAGGCACAGCTTGTACTGATTGCAGCAGGCTTTTTGGGCAGTCAGAAATATGTAACGGACGCCTTTAAGGTAGAGCTCGATGCCCGCACAAATGTAAAGACCGAGCCCGGAGCGTTCCAGACAAGCGCCCCGAATGTGTTTGTCGCAGGCGATATGCATACAGGACAGTCGCTTGTCGTCAAGGCAATCCGCCAGGGACGCGAGTGCGCAAGAGCGGTTGACGAGAGCTTGATGGGGTATTCGAATATGCATATCCAGTAAGCAACATAGAACTATTATAAAATAATTTAAATAAAGAAATCGGTACGGAAAAACTTGCAGCTGTTTCAACAGTTGCAGTTTTTTTCTTTGATTGTGAAATCAACTTAATCGTTGCCGGCCACTTTATCCAAGATTCTAGAGGAAAATGTACTCATGGACGGTTTATGTCACAACTGATATAATTAATATGAAGTCTGCTCAACACACAGTGAAACGGTTGGAAAGAAACAATATTCTGAAAAACATATTATGTGCATTGGAGAATAAATTATGTCTATACTAATTGACTGCCACCTACGGGAAAAAATGACGCATGATGCAATCGTATTTCCTATTACCTACTTTGATAATGAACTAGCCGCCCTGCCGAACCGAACAGGTCCTTTACACTGGCATCCTGAATTTGAAATTGCTACGGCGGACAGCGGTGTTCTGGATTTTCAGGTGGGACAGAAGCATCTTACACTGGAAGCCGGAGACAGAATATTTGTTAATGGGAATATATTGCATGGAATGAAACAATTGTCCGGCGATGTGCCTGACCTGATGCCCAATATTGTTTTTTCCGGTGTTGTAGTTGCGCCGGAAACCAGTGTAATCTACCAAAAATATATTCAACCGATCTCTGTCTGTGATGTGTTGCCTTTTAT
>JAIEDW010000064.1:0-2377 GCA_029067805.1 Lachnospiraceae bacterium | reverse complement strand
GTAGTTGCGCCGGAAACCAGTGTAATCTACCAAAAATATATTCAACCGATCTCTGTCTGTGATGTGTTGCCTTTTATTGTGTTTCGGCATGGAGACAGTAGGCACAATGAGATAAACTGTCTGGTGAAAGATATTTACCATCAAATGCGGGAACATGACAATTGTTATGAAATGGCTGTCCAGCGCAATCTTAGCAGGATATTTGAATACTTATTCCATCATTTTGAAACTTTTCCTAAGACTGAAGCTACACGCATACAAATGAATGCCCAGATACGTATCCAGAAGATGTTGGATTATATCTATACGCACTACGCTGAACACGTTACCCTTGATGACATTGCCAGAGCAGCCGATATCAGCCGCAGCGAAGCTGCTCGTTGCTTTAACATATATATGGAGTGTTCGCCTATAGATGCCTTGATTCAATACCGGCTTCAATCTGCACACAGGATGCTTGGCAATACAGCATTAACCATTCAGGAAATCAGCCACGCCTGCGGTTTTAATTCCGTAAGCTATTTCAGCCGCCAGTTTCGTCGAACCTATGGATATACGCCAAGCCAGAAACGTGTTTTGGGAAAATAGTGCTCAATTCCGGTATTATTATGGCTTGTAATATTCTGTTTTTGATGTGATAATCAATTCCTGACAACAAAAAAGCTTTTTTAAACGATTGTTGAAAGAAATGAAAAATGTATCATGTTGAAAGGAATTGTATTATGACGAAACAACCAAACTATCGCAAGACGTTGATTGCCTGTTATCTCGGCTTTATCACGCAGGCGATCTCCGCCAACTTTGCACCGCTTTTATTTCTGACCTTCAAGAATACCTATGGAATTTCATTAGAAAAGATTGCATTGATTCCGACAGTATTTTATCTGACACAGCTACTGATTGATTTGGCTTCTACAAAATTTGTAGACAGGATAGGCTATCGGACTTGTGTGGTATTTTCTGAGGTGTTATCCGCAGCGGGACTTGCGTTGCTGGCATTTTTGCCGGAATTGCTCCCCATACCCTTTATAGGGATTCTAATTGCAGTTGTGCTTTATGCTATGGGCAGTGGCCTGATTGAGGTTTTGGTAAGTCCAATCGTGGAGGCATGCCCTTTCGAGAACAAAGAGGGCATGATGAGCCTGCTACACTCTTTTTATTGTTGGGGGGCAGTAGGAGTCATTTTGGGTTCAACGCTGTTTTTTGCAGTGTTTGGCGTGGAACACTGGCGGATACTTGCACTGATTTGGTCATTGGTGCCGCTGTTTAATACGTTCAACTTTATTATATGCCCCATTGAGCGGCTGGTGGAGGATGGCGACGGTATGCGCATCGGTCAGTTACTGCGGCTGCCGCTGTTTTGGCTGTTGGCGTTGCTCATGGTATGTTCCGGCGCATCTGAGATTTCTATGGCGCAGTGGGCGTCTGCATTTACCGAATCAGCAATGGGAGTTTCCAAAACCATTGGAGATATTGCGGGACCGTGTCTGTTTGCAGTGCTTATGGGCATATCCCGTGTGTTCTATGGCAGGATGAGCGAGAAACTTGATTTGACGAAAACCATGCTGGGATGTGGAATATTGTGTATAAGCTGCTATCTGCTGGCTTCCTTGTCTTCATCACCAATCTTGGGGCTGATGGGCTGCGCACTGTGCGGCATTTCCGTAGGAATCATGTGGCCCGGTACGCTCAGTATCTCTGCGCAAAAGTGTCATACCGGAGGCACTGCCATGTTTGCGCTTTTGGCATTGGCAGGAGACTTGGGAGGTTCCGTAGGACCATCGGTGGTGGGTTACTTTTCCGGCATGGCTGACGGAAATCTAAAGGTTGGACTGTTTGCTGCGGCTATATTTCCGGCAGTGTTAATTTTAGGATTAATAGTGTTAAAAAGACGGATAAAATAGGTGCAGGGTATGAGATAGGAATTTTGACTTTTTGAAAGCATTTCAATCGGTTTATCATTTCCCGTTTATTTTGTGTTATAATGTTTTATGTGATTTTGTTTCCCTCATTTTTTTCCTTATCAGGGTTCGTAATACCATATGGGAAGATATACCATGAGGGAAAATACCAATAGTTTTATTTAAAAAGGGGTATACAATGAAGCGAAAAGTAATTGGGACTGGAATTGTTTTGTGCTTGATGGCGGCACTTGTATGGATGAGGAGCTTTTTTGCAACAGATGCGAAAACACCATTAAATGACTCGGAAGTATATACTTATGCCGATGCGCCTGACGGGAGCTATCGCGCAGAAACAGCAGGAGAGGAATCGATTGGCGGTCTGACTTATCCGGAGACAGTGCAGGTGCGTGATTTGTCAAACGGTAAGATTGTCTGGTCAGATACAGCCTATATAGATCCCATGTTTTTCTGGT
>JAIEDW010000063.1 GCA_029067805.1 Lachnospiraceae bacterium | reverse complement strand
GTGACAGGATTCGAACCTGCGACCTCCTGGTCCCAAACCAGGCGCTCTAGCCAAGCTGAGCCACACCCCGGAGGTTGCTTGTCATTCATCACAGCGACGAATTATATTATACATAACATTCTGGTTTGTGTCAACACTTTTAGAAAATTTTTCAATTTTCCACATACTTTAGTGTAAAATGCGCCTCGCCCTGCTCGTCAATCTCCATGATAATGTAAGACGGTTTTCTGTTTTCCTGACGCGGATAAGACAAACTTCCAGGATTAATCGCGATAACATTTTTGGAAATGTCAATCACAGGTCTGTGCGTATGACCATACATCACGATATCAGCGCCTGCCGCAACCGCCTCTCGTTTGAGCATTTCATTTCCCATGCTGATATAATACCTGTGACCGTGTGTAATCATGACATTGTACTTTCCGATCCGAAACATTTTCTCGGACGGAAGATTGCTGAAAAAATCATTGTTCCCCGCCACCATCTCGACCGGACAGGAAGCCGCCTCCTGAATCGTGTACTCACTGCCCTCCACATCACCCAAATGTATCACCATGTCGAGTTTTCCCAGCTTTTCTACAATTTTCAGATAATTCTCATTTTTCCTGTGTGTATCGCTTATGATCAGTATCTTCATAGCCCTAATTCCTCGCGAATGACCACCTTCATCGCTTCCAGCGCCTTTCCTCTGTGGCTGATCTGATTCTTTTTTTCATTGGACAGTTCTGCCGAATAACAGCCGTATTCCGGTAAATAAAAGATCGGGTCATAACCAAATCCGTTTTCCCCTTTCTCCTCATAACCAATGATGCCTTCAATCGTCGCTCTGCGGATCATACATGTGCCGCTCGGAAATACTGCCGCTATGACACAGACAAACCGCGCCGTGCGCTTCTCATCGGGCACTCCCTCAAGACGCGATATGATATTCGCATTTTTTATGGTATATGATGTATCTTCCCCCATATATCGTGCCGAATAAATTCCCGGCTCCTTATTCAGATAATCCACCTCAAGTCCCGAATCGTCTGCAAGAACGATCGCTTTCTCTCCACGCCGTGCAAGTTCATCTGCAATTGCTTTTGCCTTGATCTGCGCATTTTCCTCGAAGCTGGCGCCGTCTTCTACGATATCAATATCAACGCCTGCCTCCTTCATTGAAAGGATTTCAAGCCCCAAATCAGCCATTATCATCTGTATTTCTCTCATTTTGCCCGCGTTTTTCGTGGCAAACAGTATTCGTGTGTTTTCCATCATCGTCCTCTTTTCCGTCATTGTTGCTGCGGCAGATAAATATCGCCAAGCGTATGTGTCATTGTCGCTACAAGTTTCTCATTGAGCTTATACACAGCCTCTACGCTGTCCGCGTCCTTTTGTGATTGTGATATTTTTATCATTGCTGCCGGACACGTTGCCCGATACACAAGCGGCGTATTCTCATCCGCCTCCGCAAAACCTAAAATTTTGAACTGGGTTTCCGACAAAAATGCCTCCGCAAAGACCACGGAAAGCTGCGCACTGTTAAAATCCGGCATAAAGTACGTAGTATTGCAGATTGCTGTCCCCGTCGTCTGCGAACTATCCGCATCGGTTGACACCTCTAACCCAAGTACAACATCAGCATCTATTTTTTCCGCAAATTCTATGATTTCCTGCTGCGTATACGGTTCCTGCATATTGGATGCCATAAAAAGCCTGATCCGGTTCTCCGATGCAAACTTCGTAATGCTCTGCTGCCACTCGGGAAGCGCGAAACGGTTCCTGTCCTCATATGGCAGATACACGACTGCTACCGCATCATAATTATTTCTCAGCGGAAAAAAGCTTACTGTGAGATTTCTCCCCGTATTGCTCAAGATATAAGAGTATGTGTCCCTGCAATATACCTCCACGAACACATCGAGATTTTGACGGTAAACGCCCACTGCATCCATAATCTGCGAGTCGCTTGTAAGTCTGATTCCGTCGGAAATATACTCAGAGGCTCCTTCAAGCTTTATGATCAGCTTATTCTTGGTAAATTCCTCGCGCACAACAATATCGTCACTAGAAGCTAACATGCCAAGCGGTATCACAAGTTTTGCCTCACCGCTGTCGTCAAACTCCGCTTTCACATTGATTTTGGGATATGTTTCATTTTCCTCCTGCGCGTTTGCGCTCTCCATAAGAAGTCCGAAACGGCTGCTGGCGTCAAAAAAATCCTCATTTATTTTAAAGGCAGTTATCAGTGCGACAGTCGCAACAAAAAGCACAATTGCCATTGCAACCGACATTTTATAAAGAATATCCCTGTTTTGCGCTACAATTTCTTCCTGCTCCGCACTTGTAAGCGTTTCCGGTTCTTCTTCCGGAATCAGAAACTTTTCAGGTGTTTCAATCAGCCCTGTTTCCGCTTCTGTTTCATTGATCCAATCCATTTGTTTTTCCTCTGTCAGGCTTGGGCGGTTTTGGTCCCATAAACTGATAATAGTAAGTTTTCATCATTCCGTTATATATTTTGCGGTTCTTGTCTGCCTTTCTGCCAATATCCCGTTCTGTGTCCTCATACGACGTTATAATGTAAAGCGACCACGTATCCAGCAGCTTAAAACGCGCGCCAAACTTTTTGTAGAGTGCGGGAATTGCCGATTTTTCCTCAAGGCGCTCACCATAAGGCGGATTTGTGATGATAAAACCGTATTTTTCCTCGTGGGAAAATTCCGCGGCATCTCCTGTTTCAAACCGAAGCAACTGCTCCACACCGGCAGCACGCGCATTCTGTTTTGCGATATTTATCATTTCCGGATCCAGATCATAACCGGTAATATGCACCCTTACGCTTTTGTCCACCAAGTCATGCGCTTCCTCATAGCAGTCGTTCCACTGTTCTTTTGAGATAAGGTTCCCCCAGTTTGCCGAAAGAAAGCTGCGCTTCATTCCCGGCGCGATATTTGCCGCTATAAGCGCTGCTTCTATGGGAATGGTACCGCTGCCGCAGAACGGATCGACAAGGATTCTGTCCGCCCTCCACGGGGTCAGCATAATCAACGCTGATGCGAGCGTTTCCGCAATCGGCGCTTTTGCAACGAGCTTCCGATAGCCTCTCTTATGAAGCGAGTCTCCTGTCGTGTCAAGCCCTACTGTGACGGTATCTTTCATCAAGAATACTCTGACAGGATATGACTCTCCGTCCTCCGAAAACCATTCTATCCCATAAACGCCCTTAAGCCGTTCCACCATCGCTTTTTTCATGATGGACTGGATATCCGACGGGGAAAACAGCTTACTTTTGATACTTGCCGCCTTTGCCACCCAGAACTTCCCGTTTGACGGTATATACTCCTCCCAAGCAAGAGCCTTCGTGTTTTCAAACAATTCATCAAAGGTTTCCGCATGAAAGCTGCCTACCTTAATCAGGATTCTGTCTGCTGTCCTCAGACCGATATTTGCACGGCAGACCGCCTCATCATCACCGATAAAGGTAACGCGCCCATCCTCCACCTGTGAGATATCATATCCCAGATCGATAATTTCTTTTTTTAATACTGCCTCCAGGCCAAAATGGCAAGGAGCGATCAACTCAAATTTTCTCATAGGTATATATTACATTCAGTTATAAATACCTGTCAAGTTTTTATCAAACGCCGACACGCTTTGTATGCCATATTATTGAATGAAACACAAAAGGGACGGGCCATTGATTAACGCCCCGTCCCCTGTGAACAGCAATTAGTAGTCGCAGTTATTGCTGTTGCTGTTGTTTGAGCTGTTCTTTGAGCTGTTCTTTGAGCTGTCTGAACTGTTCTTTGAATTGTTCTTGCTGTTTGAATTCTGAGAATTCTGTGAGTTGTTTGAATTCTGAGAATTCTGTGAGTTCTGATAGTTGTTGTTTGAATTGTTGTTTGTTCCAGACATAATCATACCTCCAAATTTTCAGGGTGTTTTCCCCTATTTGTTGTTTGGGATTCCTCCCGCATCAGCACAGTTTCGTGCTACAAAAATAGGATTTGCACAAATACAAAATTTTATGCAACGCTTTTAAATTTACATATCTTGTTTACTTAAATTTTATTTGATTTACATAGTATATTTACTTTGGAAACACTGCCCAAAATTGACAAAAATTGTTTGTGAAAATTGCAGTCCGAAAAAGTGTTGACCTTTTAATTTGGAATTGATATACTAATATCAGTAAAGAGATACTCCTTCAATCCTCTTTACAACCCTTATATATTAATTATTTATACTCCCCTTAACGAAAAGCAACTGCATTGGCAGTTGCTTTTCTCTTTGTCCAAATATTTTAAAATTTCAATGAAAAATCGATTTGAGGGCCCGGTATACGATCATCGCCACAGCCCCCGCAAGAATGAGTGGGAGGAAAAATACAAAGATATGAAATGCTGCTACAAGAATCAGTCCCACGATCAGCAATCCTATCAGCACAACAAGCCACAGCGGCACAGTTGTCACCTTTCTTTGCACGGTATTCTCACAATCACCGTACCTATTTTGCTTATAGTCCGCGCTCTGGTAGTGTTCCTGTCCGTACCCTGTACTGCCATTGTAAGTTTTTTGTCTTCCGTCCGTACCCTTTGTAAATCTGCTGCTCTCCTCTATGGTCTTTGCAAGCAGCCTTGGATCACCAAGCTCACGAAGCACCTCTTCCTCGCTTTTCCCACTGTTTATCTGCTGATTGATATAATTTCTGTAATAGGTCACATTTTCGCTGATGATGCGCTCCGAAACCTTTCCCTCAAGCGCCTCGCGAAACTGCCTCAAAAATTCTTCGCGATTCATAGTCCCTCCATTTTTGCTTTAAGCCTGTTCATCCATTCCTCTGCCAAGCGTCATTCGCTTTACATACACGGCGGGATCTTTTTTCATCGCCACCATATCATAAAAGGCGTGAAGCACCATTCGCTCCTTATTGCACGCCGCCGTATTTTTGCCTGTATCACCGATAATATTATATCGGTTCATCTGCCAGATATACAAATCCGTAAGCCCGTATCCCGCACACTTTACCTTATCTAAAAGGGAATGATTTTCAAGATAGAATACCAGTTCTTCAAAAAGCTCCGTATCCAGCATAATCTCCGCCCAGAGCGCATCACACCACGCCTGGTCCTCGCCCGCATATTCGCAAAGCTCCGTCAATCTCTCATATACTTTTATTCTTCTGGCATCATACAATATCCCCGCCATTTGATTTGTCACTTCCCGCAATTCATCTGTGTTTGATATCTTTATCCTACCACACTATTTTCATTGCGTAAATGAATTAAATATAAACTTTTTGTTCGTTTGTCAGAATCTTTTGTCCTTTCATACCATTATTATAAACAAGTTCTGTATTTCGGACGATATATGATATAACTGAACTATGACATCAAAGGAGGAAATCTATGGATACCGTTAATGTTGCGCAAATGACACACTTTGAACTGTTAGCATGCATTGATGCCAAAAAGAAGGAAATTGCCGAAAAAATAAAAAACGGCGAAGCAGAGCAAAGCTTTGCAATCGGCGCCCAAAGCTATACCTGTAAAGAATGGGATAATCTGATCAAAAAGGTTGACAAAAATCTGGATGCGATCAAAAAAGAACAGGAAGAACGCAAAGAAGCATACGAGAAAAAACAAAAAAAGAGCGCACTGTCCGTCAGTGTATTTGATCCGATAACGATCAAACGAAATTATTTTGCGGAAAAAATAAACGGCACTTACAAAGGTCCGTCCGTTCCTTACGAATATCTGGCACAGGACGGCGTCATAACATACAAAGGCGTTGTCTTTATCTGTAATGAAGAGTGGAATGCCATCTGCCTCGGCGATATGAGCGACAGAAAAAATGTTCTGACAATTCCCTTATCGGGAGGCGGCAGCCTCATGGTCAACAGAGATAACTTTGGCGATTTAACGACAGCCATCTCCATGTTTTGTCCGGAAGACATCAACCGGATCATGCGCGCAATCGCCGATGACAAGAAAGCACAGAGCGCATTAAATGAAATTGAGGAAGATAAAAACAGCATCGGTGACGACGCAGAGGAAAACGTATTCGATGAAACCGCAATACAGACAGAGATGATCAATCAGCTGCTCGCCGACAACACAGAGCAATTACCGAAAAAAGAGAGTGTATAATCTGCACTCTCTTTCTTCTTGATATTTATTGATATTTATTAATCAAAATCGGGTCCCCAAGTCTGTCGCAGTAACGTTCTGCTCTCTCCAAAATAACCACATCCGGATCATACTCCTCGTACATGCTGTACTCAAATTGATCGGGGTGCTCCCAGTAAACCTCCTTGTAATAGCCCTTGCACACCGTTGACAAAAATCCGCCGAAAGAATCCCCTACAAACAAAAGAACCTGATCGTTATACTGTTTTGAATCCGCCGATTCTTTTTGAAATGAATACACAGTATCAATGTTAAATTTGTCCGCAAGTCCCGCAAGGTAGGCAAGATCCCCCACATAATCCGTAATATCAGCTCCAAAGTTGACATCATCAAGCTCCGAATAGGTGCCGTATGCACTTTTAAAAAGCTCCTGCATCGCCACAAAAGAACCTTTCTGATTACAGTGCGTATCTGTCAGATAATAGAGCTGCGCCTCTTTCTTTTTCTCAATTAGTGCATTCTTGGGATAGACAAAAACCAAATCCGTGTTCTCTTCCATATATTGCGCAAGCTGCTCTCCTCTTGATACCTCGCTGACTCTTGCGATGGTATCCGGCATATTTTCCTCATATACAATTTCCTTGTTTGGCATACACATCACATAAAATTCAATATCCTTAGACTCCAAATGCGCCTTTGTCGCCACAAGATTTGCCGCAATCATCTCAAGCTGCTCGTCCGAAAAATGATCAATTCCCATGTAATCCCAAATAGGCGGGTGTCCGTCAAACTCCGTCTTATAGAAAAGCATACTGTTCTTTCCCATCAACACCTGTGTTGACTCGATATATGTTCCTCCCGTAAGCAACGCGGTAAGATCGGTATTAAATGAGATCAGCTTTGTCCGCAAAAACAAATTCTCGGTAAAGTTGTTGATACCGTTTTGTAATTTTGTAAATACCGGCTCGTTCGCAACCGCCTCCGGCACTGCATCAGCGGTCTGTGTTTCGCTCTCGTCCGGCGCATTAACTCCTGCGCTCGTTCCATTGTTCTCAAGGATAGCTTTTTCCTCGTCGGTAAGCTGCTTTTCCGTCTGCGGCATGAAATTTCGCACCACTGTCACAAGCGGCAGAGTAAATATAAATATCAGAAAGGCAATCGCTATCCATTTATCTCTGTTTCTCATGTATAACCTCCATTATCGGATTAAAAATTGAAATAAATAAACGGGTTATAAGCGTTGTTGCTTATAAACGATACACTGACTACAAGGCAAATCACCACACCCACGGCGTAGACGGTCTGCCATACCCTGTTTTCCTTCAGTTTATTGTCAACCCACGGCATAAGCGGCACACTTCCGATCAATGCAAAGATAAAGTATATCCAGTTTTGCGCGATATATGCCCAAACCGCCTTATCAAGCAAGCCCTTTGCGCCAATGCCAAACATCGCCTTGATATAGAGAATTGCAGTTCCCGTTCCCGTCGAACGAAAGATAACCCAGCCGATGATAACAAGCAGCATCGTATAAATATGTCCCCACCAGTACTCTTTCTTGGAAAGTCCTGTGAGTTTCTCAAAGGTAAGAATCATGAAATACATCAATCCCCACGCGATAAACGTCCAGTTTGCCCCGTGCCAGATACCGGTAAGCAGCCATACCACAAACAGGTTAAAAATATTCCTGGGAAGTGAAACACGGCTTCCGCCCAACGGAATATATACATAATCCCGAAACCATGTCTGCATGGAAATATGCCAACGCCGCCAAAACTCCGAAACGGTCTTGGAGATATACGGATATCGGAAGTTTTCTTCAAACTGAAATCCAAACATCTTTCCCAATCCGATTGCCATATCGGAATATCCCGAAAAATCAAAGAAAATCTGGAAAGTGTACGCTACAGCGCCAAGCCACGCCATTCCCACAGAACCTTGAAATTCATTGTTTATGATCAGACCGAATGCGTTGTCCGCTATTAACGCCATATTATTTGCTACGAGCACCTTTTTTGCCAGGCCGACGCAAAAACGCGAAACGCCCGCCGAGAAATCGTTAAAATTCTCCTCTCTGTGCTCAATCTGCTCCTCGATTGTTTCATATCTTACAATCGGACCTGCAATCAACTGCGGAAACAGGGAAATGTAAAGTCCGACATTGAGCGGATTTTTCTGCACCTTTCCCCGTTTCCTGTACACGTCAATGACATACGACATCGCCTGAAACGTAAAAAACGAAATACCGATCGGAAGCGCCACGACCGGAACAGGAATATCCGTGTGCAGAAAGCGGTTAATCTGCAAGACCGTAAACTCACTGTACTTATACCAGCCCAATACGCCGATATTGACTGCCACAAGGAGGACAAGCAAAAATGCCGCCGCCCACTTTTTCTCGCGAAAACGGTCGATCAAAATTCCCATAAACCAGTTAAATACGATGCTTCCCATCATCAGGTAGACATAAATCGGTTCTCCCCACGCATAGAAAAAAAGGCTCGCAAGCAGCAAAAACACATTTTTGAGCATCTTTGTTTTTCTTAAAAATGCATAGTAGACTGCAAGCGTTACCGGCAAAAATACAAACAAAAAAACTTCACTTGGAAAAAGCATTATAACCTCCTATATGTCAAATACGCCGTCAAATACCGTTGTTGCCGGTCCCGTCATATAGACAAGATTTTTTTCTCTGTCCCACTCACACACAATCGTGCCGCCCAAGACATGGACATTGACACATGTGTCAGTAAGTCCGTTTAACACACATGCAACCGCTGTAGCGCAACACCCCGTGCCGCATGCAAGCGTTTCCCCTGTGCCGCGCTCCCATACGCGCATCTGAACATTATTTCTGTCGATAATGCGTACAAACTCCGTGTTTGTCCTTTCAGGAAAACGTTCATGATTTTCAAAATACGGTCCTACGCCCTCTAAGTCAAAATTCCGCATATCGTCTATCGAATCCACAAACACGACAGCATGTGGATTTCCCATCGAAACACAAGTCATTTTATATGTTTTTGCGTTTACCTCGATTTCCTCATCAATCACCTGACTGTTTTTTGAAAGAACCGGTATCTTAGCCGCATCCAATATCGGTGCTCCCATGTTTACGCGTACGCATTCCACCTTATTGTCAGTATTGACTGTAAGATGCAAATACTTTACACTTCCAAAACTTTCTATCGTGATATCCGTCTTATCGGTAAGTCCGTAATCGTAAACATACTTTGCCACGCAGCGGATACCATTTCCGCACATCTGCGCGCGGCTGCCGTCCGCATTGTACATCTCCATCTCAAATGCGGCATTTTTTCCCTGATTGATAAAAATCACGCCGTCTGAGCCTATCC
The DNA here is from genome assembly GCA_029067805.1 of Lachnospiraceae bacterium. GTDB lineage: Bacteria > Bacillota > Clostridia > Lachnospirales > Lachnospiraceae > COE1. The sequence continues at coordinate 653 of JAIEDW010000063.1, read as the reverse complement.
CAAAATGTCGGTCGCTGAGTTTCCTTACAAGCTCCGGTTTTTTGTCGGATTCAATATGTTCGCTGATGCCGTTAATATAGACATAATCATTGCCGCATCCATGCATTTTTGTAAATTTCATCGGGATCCTCCTTCCTGTTCCTCTAATTCAACGCAATCAGCATCTGCGCCGTTTCCACAAGACTGATACTGTTGTCCATACTGTGCTTTAGTAAGTAGCGGTGCGCTTCGTCCTCCGTCATGTTGTTTCGTTCCATCAAAAGCCGCTTTGCGCTTTCAATCACGGAAGATTCTTCGGCACTACGCACTTTCGGCTGTTCTCTCAGTTTCTTTTTGCGCCGGATAACGCCCTGCGACATCATCGTGATTGTGTCGACAAGCTCATGCACCTTTAAAGGCATCGCAAGTCCCATGATGCCTGTCCCCACGACCTCCGACAAAACTTTCTGTGATGCCATGACCACCATATCAAATCCCTCGGGGAGATTGTTTTTGAGTTCTACGCAGATCATGTCCGCAAGACGGAACCCCGAAATCAGAATCCCATAGTGAAATTCGTCCACATAGTTCAGAGCTTGTGCACCCGAAGTACAGATAGCCGTTACGCGAAATCCATTTTTGACCAAAATGTTTTTTACGCTTTTTGCCTCCTC